>NZ_JBANDI010000011.1:0-110769 GCF_039123485.1 Flavobacterium sp. PL12 | reverse complement strand
CAAGGCGGGTGCAAAAGTACAACCTCTTTTTAAATCTCACAAGGCTTTTTGAAAAGTTTTTAGAAAATAAATTTTCTCCGCTTTTCAAGTGATAAGTCGATCACTCCACTTCTCCTCCTGCTCAATCTGTCTAAGAACTTGCTCCCGCCGTGGCGGGGTGCAAATGTAATTACTTCTTTTATTTCTGCCAAATCTTTTTTCTAAAACTTTCGCCTTAATTTTGATTCGATTTCCATTAATTAAGTAAGAACGTCTGCGCTGTTGCGGGTGCAAAACTACAACGTTTATACCATTATACAAGCTTTTTTTATGAGTTTTTTTAAGATTTGTTCAAGATTGTTTTTAACTCACTGTAAATACGAACTTTGGCTCTATAGTTTTTTATCACGACTCTACTTTTACGGCAATAACAAGTAAGAGATGTAGATTAAACTAACCTATCACGAAGTATGATCGCGCTTTGAATGCAATTCTACATTGCTTTAGCGTGTTTACAATTCATCACTAAATTAAATATCTTTACACTTATGTTATACAGTATATATAGGAGAATTAAAAAGTCGTTATTTTAATTTTAGTCCGCGTTAGGGATAGCAGCGGATAGCCCACAGCAAAGTGAAGTGAAGCGGAACTTTGCGAGGACTTGAAGCGAATAGCCCGACCCTTTATAAAAAAGAGCCTATTACCATAAAAGGTAACAGGCTCTTTTTTAATGAAGGGTAACGCCCAAAAGAAAATCTAATCGAAACGGATTGCTTTTACAGGTGAAATCTTAGTGATTATATAAGAGGGGATTAGTAAAACTAAAAAGCAAATAGTTACGGTAAGTAAATTTAGCAAACCTATATAACCCCAGTTCAAATATACTGGCGCCTCGTTAACATAGTAATTTTCGGGATTTAACTTTATGAGTCCGAAATATTGCTGCACCAATAATAACGAGATTCCAATGAGATTTCCCCAGAAAAGACCTCTTACTATTAGATACAATGCATTGTAAAGAAATATTTTTCGAACAGACCAGTTCTCTGCGCCTAGAGCTTTCAATATTCCTATCATTTGCGTTCGCTCTAATATAAGAACGAGCAGTGCAACTACCATATTAATAGTAGCAACTAAAATCATTACAACCAGAATTACGATGATATTAAAGTCAAATAGCTCTAGCCACTCAAAAATATAGCTGTATTTTTCAATTATTGTTTTTGTATCGAGAGTTGAGGAAGTTTGTTGATATACTTTTTCACCTACTTCTTGTATCTGATCAAAGTCATCAACAAAGACTTCAAATGCTCCCACTTGGTCCGGACCCCATTTATTGATGCGTTGCAAGTGCCTGATATCGCCGATTACATAAGTAGCATCAAATTCTTGAAATCCTGAATTAAATATTCCAGTTATTTTAAATCGTCGACTGATAGGCAGTTTATTTTGCTCTTCCTTAATAAAGAACGTGTTGAAAGAGTCACCGACTTTCAGATTTAATCTATTTACAAGGAATTGAGAAATTACAACTTCTTGATTTAAATCCTGCGAAAAATCAGGCAGTTTTCCTGAAATCAAATATTCATTTATATTTTTCCACTGGTAATCCTTACCCACTCCTTTAAGAATTATTCCCTCGAAGGCAGTCTCTGTTCTTATAATCCCCGCTTTAGTCGCAATTGCCTGAACATGATTCACACCTTTGACAGAAGTGAACTTAGGATAAAAATTTTGTTTCTTAGAGATAGGAACTAGTGTAACTTCTGATAAGTTATTGTCGTAGTTTGAAATAATGATATGACCATTGAAGGCTGAAATCTTCTCACGGATTTTCTGTTGCAATCCAATACCAGTTGCTACAGAAACAATCATCATTATCATACCAATAGCAATAGCAGATATTGCAATTTTTATAATAGGCGCAGATATACTGCTTTTATAATCCTTAGCTGTAATTAGCCTTTTGGCAATAAAGTATTCTAAATTCAAGGTTTGATTTGTATCTGATTAAAATTAGGAGCGAAAATATAGCACTTTTGTCAAAAATACTGCTAAAACACGAACTACACTAATTGACGTAAAATAAAATTTATTAAGTTCTGCTTTTGATAGAAAGTAAAAGCTTTCAATGGAATTTTAAAGACGATTTATAATCCTATAAAGGAAGTTTCTTTTTCATTTCCTCAACTATATTGAAAGCCGCGGGACAGATTGCTAAGTTTTTCAAAGTAAGATCTGTAATTTGTTGAAACTTTTTTCTATCTGTGTGAGGGAACTCACGACATGCTTTTGGTCTTACGTCGTATATAAAACAAGCATTTTCATTATCTAAAAAAGAACAAGGTACAGATTGCAATACATAATCCTGATCTTCATCAATACGTAAATACTGCTCAATGAATTGCTGGGGTTTTTGTCGTAAATGTTTTGATACCCGTTCAATATCAGCAGAAGTAAATAATGGACCTGTTGTTTTACAACAATTAGCACATTTTAAACAATCCGTTTTTTTAAACTCAGCATCATGTAAATCTTGCATTATATAATCTAGATTCTTAGGCACCTTTTTTTTCAGCTTATCAAAATACTTTTTGTTTTCGATATGCTTATCTTTGGCTTCTTTAGGTAATTCGTTTAAAGTAGGTTTCAATTTTTTATATTAAAGTTGACGGTACAAAAGTAACGACTTCAAGTTCGAAAAATAAAATAATAACAAATAAAGAGGATAATATTGTTTCATTCCTCGAAATTAAAAGATGAAAGATCTATTTGGCAAAGCCATTCTCGACTATCAAACAAATAATTTTCCTGAAGACTTAATAACGGAGACTACAATTTCTGAAGAAGATGAGATGTCTGTGTCTTATCTATTTCGCTCATACGATGAGATGCCAATTTTAGAACAGAAGGCACTTCAATTATCAAAAGGAAAAATCCTAGACGTTGGATGTGGCGCAGGAAGTCATAGTTTGTATTTGCAAAACGAAAAAAACTTAGAAGTTTTAGCCATTGACATATCAGAATACGCTATTAATGCCTGTCAATTAAGAGGCATTAAAAATACGAAAGTGCAAAATATACTTGACTTAGACTCTAATGATTCAGCAAGTAAATATGATACAATCCTATTGTTAATGAATGGAACTGGGATATTTGGGACACTAAAAGATATGACAAAGTACTTACAGAAATTAAAAAGTCTCTTAAATCCACAAGGCCAAATTTTAATTGATAGTTCAGACATCATCTATATGTTTGACGAAGATGAAGAAGGTGCATACTCAATTCCTGCAGAAGGTTATTATGGGGAATTGGAATTTACAGTAAGTTACAAGGGAGAAAAAGAAAATCCCTTTCCATGGCTTTATCTCGATTACAATACTATGCAAAATGCAGCTTTAGCTAATGGATTAAAATGTGAATTAATTCAAGAAGGTGAGCATTATGATTACTTGGCAAAAATCTCTATTTAAAGTACTTAAAAAGAAAAATATATTATACAAAAAAGCCCAAATTTAGAATTTGGGCTCTTATGTAAACTGTATTTACTATTTCATGTACTTCATCATCATACCTTGTAATCCCGCTCCCCATTCTTGGCCCGCAGCAGTAGATTTCTTATAAAGTTCTCCTGTAGAATTTGATATTTTCTTACCTAATGGTGAATTATAAAATTTGAGCATTTCTTTAATATCATCCTGAGTATAGGTCTCCATATAAATCACGGCTAGTTTTTCATACAAAGAAGGTAAACTTGCGTCAAAATCTTTAGAGAACTCAATCTTATTCGCTTCTGGAATATTTTGCATAATTTGCTCCTTTGCCATTTGCATTGGACCAGCGGCGCCAGATATCTCAATTACTTTTAAAGCATCAGCTTTGAAAGAATCCTGGGCTGTTGCAATATTTGCTACAAACATAAATGCTGCTGCTATTACTATTTTTTTCATTTGGTTTGATTTTAGAAGTCCAAATATAAACTTTTCTAAGGAATATTAAGATATTTATGTGTCTGCAATGAAACTCTCCACTTCGGATTTTTCATTACGTAGTCAACTATTAACGGTGTCATTTCGTCATTCTTACTCCACTCTGGTTGCAGAAATAATATTGCATTTGGATTCACTTTTTCTGCTTGTTCCTCTGCAAAGATAAAATCATGCTTATTATGGATAATTACTTTTAGCTCATGTGCATTATCATAAACCGTATCTGTAGGTAACTTATTTTTCTTTGGCGAAAGACAAATCCAATCCCATGTACCAGATAGCGAATACGCTCCTGAAGTTTCGATATGGACATTTAAATTTTTATCCTTTAGTTTTTGTGTGAGCAATGTCATATCCCACATTAATGGCTCTCCACCCGTAATAACTATAGTTTTCGAATATTTATTAGCATTTGCTACTATTAAATCGATTCCCGTAGGAGGATGTAATTCTGCATTCCAACTTTCTTTGACATCACACCAATGGCAACCCACATCGCAACCACCTATTCTTATAAAATATGCTGCTGTTCCTGTATGGAATCCTTCTCCTTGAATGGTATAAAATTCTTCCATCAAAGGCAACATCATTCCTTTATTTACTTCTAACTGTACTTCTTTTGATAACATTTATTTAATTTAAAGTGCAAAGATAGTTAATTTGAAAAGGAGTCAATTTGAAATTAACTCGGAATATAATAAACTTTAAAAACCTTAATTTAATAACTCATAGGCTTAATACAAACAATCGAAGAAGAAATATATACTTGAGTACTCAATATCAGCCACAAAAAAACCGATGGCTTGATAACCATCGGTTTAGTAATTGCAAAAAACTTAATTTTTGTTATTTAAGAATTTTAATAGAATCCGCAGCATAACTATTCTCTGGATCTAATGCTAATGTTTTTTTGAAGTACTCGATTGCTTTTGCCTTATCAGTATTAGCAAAACTAGCTGCCATATTATTATAACATTCTACAATTTTAGTTTTGATAGCCGGCTTAGCTAACTCTTCTGCTCCTAACTCAGTAGTTTTCGCTACATAATCCTCATAGTTCTTAACCATTAAATCATCTTTTTCAAGTAATCTATTTGTTCTAGCTTTATAAAGATATGCCTCAAGGTAAGTTGGTGAAGCAACTAAAACTTTATCAAAAGCAGCATCAGCTTTTTGCAATGCTACAGCATCAACTTGAACGCCTTTTGCTTTATTTATGTTTGCATAATATATCGCTAAACCATAGTACACATTATCATCTAAGTAACTTGTAGATTCGGCGGTATTAGCTCCAAATTCAAATATTGCTGCAGTTTCACTATATAGTTTTTGTCCAAACAATTTTTTACCTACTTCACTTAATTCTTGAACTGCTAAGGGTTCCATCTCAATTGATTTCTTAATATCGACCATCCCTGCTTCAAAAGCAGCTGGTTCAATAGTAAGTTCATCCGCACTTGTTCCTTTTTTGATTTTTGTCAAACCTAAGTACAAGTAATCTAATGCAATTGCTTTATTTCCTGGTGCTGTGATAAAGTTCTTTAAAGATTTAATAGCAACATCAACGTTTCCATTTTTGTACGCAGCATATCCTAAATACCTATAAATTCTAGGATTAACTTTGTCTAATTCAATCATTTTATTTGCTTCAGCTTCAAGTGCAACATAATCTTCAATTAAGATTAAAAAATCTGCACGACGCATTCTTGAATGGATTGAATAATCTGTTAGTGACATATATTTATCATAATGTCCCATTGCAATTTTATAATTAGCTGCAGCTTGAGATGGCTTGTTACGCGCTATTTTATAATACGTTTCAGCAAGCTCTCTATAAACTGGTCCATAATTAGGATTTAAAGCAATTACTTCATTGTATGCTTTTAAAGCTTCATCATAAGATTTTGCTCCTTTTAATAAAACACCTAATTGCATTTTAGCTCTCAATAAAGTATTATCAGCTTGAAAAGCATTTCTGTAAGCTACATACGCTTCGTTTTGTTTAGAGTCACCATAATAAGCATCACCTAAAGCTAATTGAAGTTGTGCATCTTGAGCATTATATGCTACACCTTTATTTAAAGTAGTAATTGCAGTTTTATAATCTGGTTTATCAGCATTCATGTAAGCTCTCGCAACATAGATATATTCTTGAAAGTCTTTTTTTCTCATATCTTTTGTTGCCATTGCAAATTTAGACTGAGCAGAAGTAAGATCGCTTTTATCTAAATCCATCTGACCTAAACCTATGTAATTCAACTTACCTTCATCAGAAGCAGTCAATCCTCTGTCAAAATAAATCTTAGCTGAATCCTGCACATTTTGTGTTAAATATACATTCCCTAATGTAAAAAACGCTGCACCATTAGAAGGTTTATCTTTTATGATAGACTTTAACATTGTTTTTGCAGTCTCGAACTGCTCAGCATCAATTGCTTTTTTAGCTTGATTGATGTCTTGCGCTTGGATTGTAAAAGTTGAAGCTAATATCGCAACACTAAAAGTTGTAAATTTATTCATGTTCATTATAGTTGATTTATTTTTCATCATTAATTGATTTTGTCTTTATCGTAATTTTTCGTCCAGGCATCCTAATTGGTAGTAAACCTGATTTTAAAATTATTCTTTGTCCAATATCTCCAGCCACAAATGAGGCGAACCCCATTCCTAAACCTGAATAACCTTGACAGTTTATTATATACAAATCACGTGCCAAAGGGTATTTTTTTTCTGCAATATCGTTTTGTGAAGGAAGATACGATTTATCGTCAGTAACACCAACCACTCGTAATATAGTAACATTTTGAATGTTTTTGTCCGTCGCAGCTGAAGGTTGTGACAACCAATTAACACCAACTACACCAATCATATTATTATTCTCAGAAACATATTTTATCACTTCATCATTAGTTTTAAAAGAGAAAACTCCTTTTTGAGGAACTGCACTAACAGCAGCTAATTCTTTCATATAACGAACAGTACTAGAATTCAAATTATCAAAAACTAGACCTTTAATATTCGCAACGTCTTTTCCTTGCATAAAGCTTATTACATCTTTTAAGGCAATAATAGAATCCTTAGCATTACTTTTGGATATAAATGCTATCGCATCAGTAGCTATGGGAGTTACTTTCGGATTAATTTTACGTTGTTGAAAAATCTTGAGTTCTTCAGCAGTTAAATTTCTTGCTAGAATTGCAATACTGGCTTTTTCGTTAAACAGAGAATTAAGAGTTTCTGCTTCGGACTTTGAAACTAATTTTATATTAGCGTCATAGTTGTTTTCGAAAATTGCAACTTGATCTTCAATGATCGGAGCCAAAGTTTCATCAACATAAATCGTTGCTGATCCTTTTATAACGGTTTCCTGATTTTTGGATTTGTTCTTTTGATTACAAGCCGTAAATATTACAATTAGTATTAAAACAGCAAAATACGAAAGTTTACCAAAATTCTTCATTATCTAAGTGTTTGTGTCGTTAATTATTCTAAAAAACCTAAAAGAGGCATAAGCAATAAGTATTACTCCAAAAGCTATTCTATAAGGTAAACTCATATCGAGCGGAAAATTGTCCATAAATATAATGAATAATCCTAAAACCAAATAGAGCAGAAAAAACAAAATTCCTAAAACAAGAAGAAATCGCTCTTTAAGCGATTTCTTCTTAATATTATCTAGTATGTTATCTAACATTAGTCTGCAGATTGAATCGTAATAGGTAGTGAATAAAGTACTCTAACCTTTTTACCGTTTTGCTCACCTGGTGTCCATTTTGGACATTTCTTCAGAACACGGATAGCTTCTTTTCCAGTTCCGTAACCGATATCTCTAATTACTTTAATATCTGTTAATGAACCGTCTTTTTCAACTACAAAAGTTACATATACTTTTCCTTTTAAACCTTCTTCCTCTGGAGTCTGATAGTTGTTACCTACAAATTTGTAGAACTTATCAATTCCACCTGGAAAATCAGGTTTAACCTCAATACCTGCTGTATTATAAATTTGGTTATCTACCTCTTCTACAACAGCTGCAGTACCTGTTCCAACTGGTTGAACAGTTAAAACCGCATCAGGATCACCTTTGATAGTTTCAGCTCCAATTTTTTTATCTTTTACTTCGATAATTTTTGGCGGTTCTTCTGTTACCTCATTTGCTTTTGCCACAACTGGCTTAACAAACTTTACCTGATCCACTTTTGGTGGTGGTGGTGGTGGTGGTGGAACGTTCAATTTTGGCTCCTCTTTCTTTGGAGGTAGTTTTATCGCAGTGATCTTGATATCTCTATCAATTTCTACTTCTTCGTTTTGAGGCAACATGTTTATGATTAGAGGAGCAGCAACAGCAACACTAAATACAATAGCTCCAATGATAAGGGCTTTTATAGTAGTTTTTCTGTTTGTCTGTCTCAACTCATAAGCACCGTAAGATTTGTTACGTCCTTCGAATACGATATCAAGCCATTGGTTTTTTAATATGTCTAATTTCATTTTTCTTAATTATTAGGTTATTGGGGAATTAAGATTACTCTTTTTTTCCTTCTAACAATTTCTGTTCTTCTGGAGAAAATTCTGGAACGATAGCGTAGTTACCAAAATCTCCAACCCCAACAATTGCCATTTCATCAAGTATGTCAATCAAATTTTTATAGTTTGATTTCTTACTTGGTTTGATAATTACAATAAGTCCGTTTTTCGGTTTACCTAAAGCTGCGGAATATGCCAAAACAGACTTCTGTCTAGACAACAATTCTTTACGAATACCATCTCTTCCAAAAGCCAAATCTTTAGGCCCTCCAATTGGAGTAGCCAATAGACCCACATAATAAACTAACTTATTATCCGCACCTAACAAAATTGTCATTGTACGGTTTTCGTCAACTTTCATATCCACATTATCTTTTGTGGGATCTTTATCTGGCAACCCCAAGCTCATCGATTGAGGTTTTGACAAGGTCGTGGTTAGCATGAAAAATGTTATTAATAAGAAAGCCAAATCCACCATGGCAGTTAAATCAACTTTTGCATTTAATTTTTGACTTCTTACTTTACCACCTTTTTTGCCTCCACCGTCGCCGGTATTTAATTCAGCCATTTTAGTGTGTTTTTTTTATTAAAAATCTTTTCCTCTTAAACCAGTAACTAAACTAAAGCTATTGATTTTTTGCTCTTGTAAAATATCCATCACTCTTTTAATGGCTGGATATTCTTCTTTTGCGTCACCTTTTATAGCAACTTGCAATTCTTTATCGTTAATTTCGATATTTGCAATACGAGCGTTATATACCCATTCTTTCAATTGATTATCAAGTGAATCAGCTGGAATACCAGGTTGCCCTGCTTTACTTCTATCAGCCGCTTTCATTTCAATAATCTGCTTTAGATTTAGAATTGGCACACCAAAATCATCCATTCTTGAAAACGTACTCTTGTCGTCATCAGTAAAAGTTACGCCGTATTTCTCCGCCATTAACTCTAACGTTCTAACACGAACTTCTTTCCCTTTCAAATCGAAGAATATCTTTCCTTTACCTACAGTTAATGTAGCTAAATCAGTTTCAGGCAATTTAGTCTGAACTGTTGAAGAAGGAGTATCTACAGGCAAAGCTTCAGGAATCTTAGCTGTTGAAGTCATTACAAAGAATGTAAGCAAAAGGAATGCTACATCACACATTGCTGTCATATCTGTAGAGCCCGGATTTTTATTTATTTTTATTTTAGCCATTCTTTTTTTATTTTTTATTTGATATAAATATCAACATAATTATTGCTTCAAACTACCTCTGAATCTTCTGTAAGTACTTACAATTGATACAGCAGCCTCATCGATAGAGTATGTTAAATCATCAATTTTAGATGTAAAGAAGTTATAAGAGATAATCGCTACAGCTGAAGTACCAATACCTGTTGCAGTATTAATAAGTGCTTCAGAAATACCACTTGCAAGAGCAGCTTGATCCGGAGTTCCAGCAGATGCTAATGCACCAAACGCTTTAATCATACCTGATACTGTTCCTAACAAACCAATAAGTGTACCTAAAGAAACTAAAGACGAAATAATTGTCATGTTCTTTTGTAACATTGGCATTTCTAGAGAAGTAGCTTCTTCAATTTCTTTGTGAATAGTTTCTGATGCTTCTTCACTATTGAATCCTTCTTTTTTAACTTCTTGATATTTAATTAACGCTGATTTAATTGCATTTGCAACTGATCCTTGTTGTTTGTCACAAGATTCGATAGCTTCTTCAATTTGACCCGCCTTGATACTTGCTTGTATCTTAGTCATAAAAGTATCTAGTTTAGTTTTACCAGCTGCTTTAGATATAACTGCATATCTTTCGATAGAAAAAACAAGAACCATTAATAACATTCCTAATAATATTGGCACAATCGCACCTCCATGATAAACTTGACCTAAAGTATTCAATGGATGTCCAGTTTCTGGATTTCCACCTTCAAAATTCGCTGGAGCTCCCATTACAAATTTCCAAATCAATACCCCAACTAATACACAAGCAACAATAATGATTCCTGAAACCATTCCTCCACCGTTTGTGCTTTTTTCTTTTTTAACGTTTGCCATTTTTTTTAATTTTAATAGTTTTAAATAAATTCTCTTAGTTATATTAAACTTGTAGTGGAGCAAATTTATATTTTTAGTTCAAATAAAAAAACTTTTTTTTATTTTATTGTAATTAAATTTATTTTAAAAACGTTTTTGACTGTTTCTAGATTGCATTTATATCAATATATGCAGAGAAATCAACCATTTCACCAAAAATAATGTAATTTTTTGTGAATAAAATGTATGAATTTTCAATAACAACCACTTAAGTAAGTAAAGTATTAATTTGCGATATTAACAGTATAAAAGCAGGAAAACTGCAGTATGCACTAAAATTGTTACTTTTAAAAAAATATAATAACTTGCGTTTGATTTAAATAAATTGATTATGAGTATAAAAGAGGATTTTGTTAAACATATTTCAGAAGGATACAATTTTAAAGGCGAGAGCATTATTTTAGGTGGCGCTATATTAGATGGTGAAGCTTTGCAAGATGCTCACGTAAAAGTTCCGTTGAAAACATTGAATCGTCACGGGTTAATTGCAGGGGCTACAGGTACAGGAAAAACAAAAACAATTCAAGTTCTGTCTGAACAATTATCCAGTTTTGGAATACCCGTTTTAATGATGGATATCAAAGGTGATTTTAGTGGTATTGCAAAAGAAGGTGAAGAAAAACCTTTTATAACTGATCGCCATGAAAAGATAAACATTCCCTATACGACAGCAAAATTCCCTGTTGAGCTATTAACACTTTCAGAACAAAATGGTGTTCGTTTGCGTGCTACAATTTCAGAATTTGGACCCGTATTGTTTTCCCGAATTTTAAACTTAAACGACACACAATCAGGAGTAATTTCTGTTATATTTAAATACTGTGACGATAACCAAATGCCTCTTTTAGATTTAAAAGACATTAAAAAAGTAATTAATTATATTACCGAAGAAGGCAAGAGCGAAATTGAACAGCATTACGGAAAAATATCTACCTCTACTACAGGAACGATTTTGCGAAAAATTATTGAACTTGAACAGCAAGGTGCCGATTTGTTTTTTGGTGAAATGTCTTTTGATATTGATGACTTAATGCGAATTGATAAAACTGGTAAAGGCTATGTGAGTATTATAAGGCTGACTGACATTCAAGATAAACCAAAGTTGTTCTCGACTTTTATGCTAAGTTTATTAGCTGAAATTTACCAACAAATGCCAGAAAAAGGAGATTCTGACCAACCAGAATTAGTGATTTTTATTGATGAAGCGCATTTAATTTTCAACGAAGCAAGTAAAGTTTTATTGGAACAAATTGAAACAATAGTCAAGCTAATACGCTCTAAAGGAATTGGAATTTATTTTATTACACAAAATCCAATGGATATTCCAAGTGGCGTTTTGGCACAATTAGGTTTAAAAATCCAACATGCTTTAAGAGCTTTTACAGCTAACGATAGAAAAGCAATCAAACAAACTGCAGATAACTACCCTACTTCAAGCTATTATAAAACCGACGAGGTATTAACAAGTCTAGGGATAGGAGAAGCGCTAGTTACAGCACTGAACGAAAAAGGAATCCCAACACCTCTCGCGGCTACGATGATGCGTGCACCTATGAGTAGAATGGACGTTCTAACAGAAAGTGAAATTCAAGAAATTAATAGCGGCTCAAAACTAGTAAAAAAATACAGCGAGCTGATTGACCGTGAAAGTGCTTATGAAATGCTTAATAAAAAAATAGCGTCTGCGGAAGAAGTAGTAGTGGAGAAAAAGCAAGTAGAAAAAAAACAAACTCAGGAACCTAGTACAGCTGCAGTAGTAGGTAAAACAGTTTTAAAAGTTCTTACAAGCGCTACATTTATCAGAGGAGCGTTTGGAGTCTTAAATAAAATGTTTAAAAAATAAAATTCATAACCCCTTTTTAGAATTCCTTTAAAAAGGGATTTTTTCTACAAACAACTAGATATGAAAAAGTATTTTATTCAGAAATCACCTTTTGTTTTCCCTACCACTGATGGTAAATTAATCGAAGAGCATCATGGAAAAGTAGCAACTAATAATAATGACATTTCAATCGCGCATATGGTTGCACCTCCTCATTGGAAAGAACCATTCCAAACTCCTGAATTTGATGAATATACCTATATTATAAAAGGGAAAAAACAATTTATTATAGATGACGAAACGGTCATTTTAGAAGCCGGTCAATCCATCAAAATTAATAAAAACACAAGAGTACAATATTCAAATCCATTTGAAGAAATCTGTGAGTACATTGCTATTTGCACACCAGCATTTTCCATAGAAAAAGTTAATAGGGAGGACTAAAGATTATAAAAAACGGTATCTTTATCCTTATCAATAAAAAATGCATGAAAATTCAAAAAAAAATAATAATTATAGGAGCTGGATTCGCAGGATTGCGTTTAGCACAAGACTTAGAGAATAGTGACTTTGATGTATTGTTAATCGATAAAAACAATTATCATCAATTCCAACCTCTCATGTATCAAGTAGCTACGGCTAGACTTGAACCTGCTAGTATTTCATTTCCACTGCGAAAAGTTTTTCAGCATTCAAAAAATATACGAATAAGAATAGCAGATGTTCTGAGTGTTGATACAGAGAGTAAAACGCTTAAAACTTCTATAGCTGATTTTGATTACGATCATCTTGTTGTCGCATTTGGTTGTACGACAAACTATTTTGGAAACGCTGAAATTGAAAAATTTGCTTACCCAATGAAATCAGTTCCGGAGGCAATTCAATTACGAAATCACATCTTGCAAACTTTTGAAGATGCTTTAATGGCGCCTGAAGAAGATATGCAAGCTTTAATGAATTTTGTAGTTGTAGGAGGAGGACCAACGGGAGTAGAACTTGCAGGTGCTTTAGCTGAAATGAAAAAAAACATTCTTCCTAAAGATTACCCAGATAAAGATTTTTCAAAATTAACTATTTACTTGCTCGAAGGATCTCCCAATGTTTTAAATCCAATGAGCAGCGACTCCCAAAAAATGTCGCGAAAGTATCTTGAGGAATTAGGAGTGATTGTAAAAACTAGTTCGATAGTAAGTAAATATGATGGTAAAATTGTTACGCTACAAAGTGGCGAAATCATAGCATCAACCAACGTAGTTTGGGCAGCAGGAATTGTTGGACACATGTTACAAGGAATTCCAGCTGATTGCGTTACAAGGGGAAATCGCCTAATAGTTAATAGATTTAGCGAGATTGAAAACCTAAATAGCGTTTATGCCTTAGGCGATATTTCATTTATGACTACTCCAAAATATGCTAATGGACATCCACAAGTTGCAAGTGTTGCGATTGAACAAGCTAAAGTTTTAGCAGATAACTTTAAACGCAGTTTAAAAAACAAAACTAGAGTTGAATACGAATATCACGACAAAGGATCAATGGCAACCGTTGGGAAACGAAAAGCTGTAGTGGATTTACCTAAATTTAGTTTTCAAGGTAGATTGGCATGGTTTACATGGATGTTTATTCACTTGATGTTGATACTAAGCGTAAAAAACAAGTTGTCAATATTCATCAACTGGATGTTTAGCTATTTTAACAACGACAGTACATTAAGAGTAATATTAAAATCAGCAACAAAAGTAAAATAAAATGAAAAGGGCTCTAAATATTTAGCGCCCTTTTTCTATTTCAATAATTCAAGAATTTTATTTTCAACTTCTACTGAATCCCAAATTTGGTTTATATTATCCATTTTCAAAACTTTTTCCATTATCTCATTTTGATAATCGCCTATCGCTAAAGCTTCGGCATAAGGTCTATCACTAAAGGTTACTCTACTGTAAAGTGGAATCCATTTTTCTGGATATTTATCAGAAAATAATTTTTCGATTTTCTTCTGTAATAGGAAGTTTTCATCGGCAGTTTTAGAACTCATCTCTAAAAAATTACGATACGAAAGTTCCGCTATAGCATCTGCGTTTGGCTTACGGGACTTTTCATATTCTGAGAAAACAGTTTTCCAGTCGTCACCGTATTTTTCCATCATTTCATAAAGCACTGTTATATCTTCAAATCCTGCGTTCATACCTTGTCCGTAAAATGGAACAATAGCATGACTAGCATCGCCAATTAGCGCTACTTTATCTTTATAAGTCCATGGAAAGCATTTCATAGTCACCAATGTGCTTGTTGGATTATTGAAGAAATCTTCCGTCAACTTAGGAATTACATCTATCGTATCTGGTAGATTTTTTTCGAAAAAAGCTTCAACTGATGGAATATCGTTTAATGATTGGAAGGAATTCTCACCTTCAAAAGGCATAAACAAAGTACAAGTAAAGCTGCCATCTAAATTAGGTAAAGCGATAAGCATGTACTCGCCTCTTGGCCAAATATGAAAAGAATTTTTATCTAATTTGTGTGTTCCATCTGCATTTGCAGGAATGTTTAATTCTTTGTAACCTATAGGTAGGAATTCTTGAGAATAATCAAACATGCTTTGACGTTGCATGCGATGACGAATCCTTGAAAAAGCACCATCTGCACCAAATACAAGATCGTATTTTTTATCTTCCCAAACACCACGTTCCGTTTCACCACTATGAAGTGTTGCATCGTCTAATGAAACATCCCAAATTTTTTGTTCGAAAAAGAATTTAGCTCCTGCGGCTTCCGCCAAATCAATCATTTTCCTATTCAATATTCCTCTAGAGATTGAATAAATCGATTCTCCTTCTTGTCCGTAATTTTGAAAATTAAGTTTATCAACAAGATGAATAGCTCGTTTATCCATTGGAATTGCAATCTCACGTATTACATCGCCTATTTCAACTGCATCTAAAGCTTTCCAACCGCGATTAGACATTGCTAAATTAATCGAGCGACCAGAAAATTGTATTTTTCTAATATCGGGGCTGCGATCATAAACATGAACTTGATGTCCAGCTTTACGGAGATAAATAGCGAGTAAAGAACCGACAAGACCAGAACCTACTACCGCTATTTTTTTTATATTTTGCATTAATTTACTTTAAATAGTTAAGCGCAATTACTAATTGACGCAGTTTGTAAAATTATTACTTTTTAGTGGGTTTAAAAACCAATTCTGTTGAAGTTCTTACAATTTCACCTTTGTTAAGCATCATTCGTCTGAATTTACCAGCGTTATATAGTTCAGCTTGATCGTTATAATGTGCACTCAATGGGTTTCCTGATTGTCCAGTGGGCAGTATACTCCAGCTATTTTCAATATCAGAGAAATCAACAACACGTCTAGTAGATGGGCCGCCTTTTACTTTATACTTTCCATCAGCTGTAAAATCAAAAAATAAATTATTGATCACTTCCATCGATCCTGAAACTTCGTAAGGTCCTACATTAAAAATTCGTCTTAAGGCAGCAACTTTTCCTAATGGATGTTCATGTTCTAAAGTATGTACTTTATTCCAAGTCCATTTCTCTATTTTATTTCCTAATTGTTTTTCTAGCGCAACAATTGACTCTTTAAATGATTTAGATATAATTTGACTTCTTGTTTCTTTACTTTCTTTTGTCCTTACATCATCCCACCAAAGCGAGTTTTCATTCTTAATCTGATTTGCAATTATTTGCTTAACAACATGAGTAGTCAAAAACTGTTTAAAATTCTCAGTTCCCAACTCGTCTTCAAATGTGTTTTTTTGATAATTATAAATTAATTTGTTATAAATTGTAGGAGCAACATCACTTAAGTTATTTGATCCTTTCCAATTTTTTAATATCATAAGTGCCTGCTTTTCATTTTCATTAAGTGATTCAGTGTCAATATTCGAAATTAAATTTTTAACTACTTTAGGCGCTACAGAAGATGTGTTGTCAAAAATCATTTTTCCAACTGAAGCCTTATCCCAATTTGATTTTGGTTTTAAGAGCTGGGTAATTCTTTTTGCGCGATCTTCAGGAAGATAATATCCCGGATAATTATAACCATCGATAGCCTCAGGTTGATTGTTAGCAGAATAAACGTAATTCCACGTTGGATTTTCTGCTGAAGGGTTTTTAGAGAAATCCAAGTATTCAACAATATCCTCTTTTCCGCTAGCGCCGTCTAGAACAAAATTAGTATTCACGCCTTCATTGTGTTTGTATAATTTTCCAGTAGCCCACCAAGCAACGTTACCAGTAGCGTCTCCGTACATAACGTTTAAACCAGGCGCAGCAATAAGAGAAACTCCTTTTTGAAAATCAGCAATACTTTTAGCGTGAGAAAGTGTGTAAACAGCCTCGAGAATAAGAATAGGTTGCTGAGTATAAATCCATGACATCGCGACCGGTTTATTTTTGTCTAATCCATCAATTAAGTCATTCATCACGGGTCCGTGTCGCGTGGATTTCACGTTCATAACGATATCAGTTGAATCCTTAACTTTTATAACTTTTTTACGAACCTCATATTTACTGAATCCCGTTGGAGTCTTGTAAGTGGTATTATCGTTTGGGTTCTGCTCTTCCTGGTACATGTCAACATCATCATTTTCAAACATTGTTAGACCGTAAGCATATTCTCTATTGTGTCCTAGCAAAGGAAATGGTGTTCCCGCTAAATAAGATCCATACAATTCAAAATCAGGTGTTACGATATGTGCTTCGTACCAAGTTCCAGGTTGTGAAAAACCAATATGAGGATCATTAGCAAAAATCACTTTTCCATTTTTAGTTTTCTTAGGAGCAATCACCCAGCTATTACTTCCTATAAATGGTGAAATAGGCGACTTTTCTAAAATCGAAGCAACTGCTTTTGAAATAGGAGTATATTGCTGCGACTTATCTTTTGCATTTCTAATCTTTGTGGTATTGAATGAACCGTCGATTCCAAAATCCTTGAGATAATCCATTCCATATTTATTTCGAATGTCGGTCATCAAAGGATCTGATTTTTGACCAATCGCAAAGCTGAAAGACATATACCCAAAAATATTATATACATCTTTTATAGTGAATTTTTCTTTTTTTACACCTAATATAGTAAATTCAATAGGCGTTTTTCCTTCCTCTAAATACTGATTAATTCCTTCTAAATAAGAAATTGTCATTTGGTACTCAGGACTTTTTTTATCTAAAGCTGCAATCGCTTTTGCCGAAGCTTCTTCAATTCCCAAACCAACGAAGAATTGATCATTTTTTAAAGTCACTGAACCAAGAATTTCTGAAAGTCTTCCTGATGCTATTCTTCGCATTAGTTCCATTTGCCATAATCTATCTTGCGCGTGAACGTAACCTAACGCAATCATTGCGTCATTAGAATTTGAGGCGTAAATATGAGGTACACCAAACTCATCAAAATAAACTTTAGTTTCTTTTTCAATCCTGCTTAGCTTCACCTCTCCTTCATATTTTGGCTTCAAATACAAGCCATAAATGAAAGCTGCAATAACAGAAATAACTACCAGCGACAGTACTGCGACAAGTATCTTTTTAAATATTTTCATCTGTAAATAAATTGAAAAACAAATATATAGGATTTTAAACTATTATGTTAAAATCATTAATAAGAAACAAAATTAAATAATTCTATGCAACGAGCTAAATTTTGTTTAATATATTTTATAATTAATTAAACAAAAAGTATATTTGCTTTAAATTACGTGAACTATGAAACACATTTCTAGAGATGATATTTCTCAAATGGAGAAAATCGAAAGATTAAACTTGATCAATTCTTGCACTGGATATAAATCAGCTAACCTTATAGCTACAAAATCAGTGGATGGAGATTCTAATGTTGCAATTTTCAGCAGTGTAACCCATCTTGGAAGCAATCCTGCAATGATTGGTTTTATTATGCGACCTACAACTGTTCCCCGCGATACCTATAAAAATATTAGAGAAACTGGTTTTTTTACTGTAAATCATATTACCGTTGACATGATTGAAGATGCGCATCATACCTCTGCTAATTATGATCTTGGAGTTTCTGAATTTGATAAAACAAACTTGGAAGAAGAATATAAGAATGAATTAAAAATTCCATTTGTTAAAGGTAGTCCCGTTCAATTGTATTGTAAATACTTAAATGAATATTACATTAAAGAGAACGATACAATTCACGTAATTGCTTCTATAGAACATTTATTTTTCAACGAAGAATTAGAACATAAAGATGGTTGGTTGCAAATAGATAAGGGAAATGTTGTGACTTTGAATGGACTTGACGGGTATTGTTTACCCAAGTTAATTGATCGCTTTCAATACGCTCGAAAAGAAATCACAACTACACCCTTTCCTAAAAAGTAAAAATGAAAAAACTGCGATTAATTCTTGGTGACCAACTGAATTTACAGCATTCTTGGCTGAAAGACATTGATAAAAATACTATTTACGTATTAGCTGAAATGCGTCAAGAATCTGATTACGTTAAACACCATATTCAAAAAGTTGTTGGGTTCTTTCTCTCGATGAGGAATTTTTACACAGCAATAACAGAATTAGGTCATCAAGCGACTTATTTTCATATAAATGATGTTGAAAATCCGCAGAATTTAGAAAAAATTATTTCTCTCCTTATCGAAAAACATAAGATTGAGAAATTTGAATATCAACTTCCAGATGAATATCGCTTAGATATTCAGTTAAAATCGATTTGCGAATCTTTAAATATTAAATCAGAAGCTTTCGATTCAGAACATTTTTATACTACAAGAACTGAACTCTCAGAATTCTACGAAGGCAAAAAGTTACTATTAATGGAAAACTTCTATCGTAACATGCGTAAAAAACACCATGTATTGATGGATGGATCAACACCAACGGGCAATCAATGGAATTATGATGCTGATAATCGAAAGAAGTATAAAGGTGAAGTTCCGGTTCCAAATGAGAAAAATTTTCACAAAGATGTTAAAGCAGTAGTTTCCGAAATTGAGAAAGCAGGAATAGTTACTTTTGGAAATATTGATTTAGAAAATTATAGTTGGCCTACTTCTCGAGAGCAATGTCTAGAAGTTCTTGATTACTTCTGCAGTAATTTACTTGAGCATTTTGGAGATTATGAGGACGCAATGCATACGGACGAAAAATTTCTTTTTCATTCGAGATTATCTTTTGCAATGAATACCAAGATGCTATCGCCAAAGGAAGTGATCGAAACCGTAATTAATTATTACTACAAGAACGAATCAACAATCTCAATTTCGCAAGTAGAAGGATTTGTGCGGCAAATTTTGGGTTGGCGAGAATACGTCCGTGGAATTTATTGGAAAGAAATGCCAAACTATGCTCATATGAATCGTTTGAACAACACCAATAAATTACCAGATTTTTTCTGGACTGGAAAAACTAAAATGAATTGCATGAGTCACGCTATTAACCAAAGTTTAAATGATGCTTACGCACACCACATCCAACGCTTAATGGTAATAGGAAATTTTACTTTATTGACTCAAATTCATCCTGACGAAGTAGATTCGTGGTATTTAGGAGTATATATTGACGCAATTGAATGGGTTGAAATGCCTAATACTAGAGGAATGTCACAATATGCTGATGGCGGAATTATTGCAACCAAGCCTTATGTATCATCTGGAAGTTACATTAATAAGATGAGTAATAATTGTAGTAAATGCCATTATAATGTTAAAGAGAAATTTGGCGACAAGGCCTGTCCTTTCAATACTTTATATTGGAACTTTTTAGATGAAAAAAGGTCCTATTTCAAAGGAAATCAGCGTATGGGAATGATGCTCAATTTATTGAATAAAATAGATCCTGAAGAACTTTACAAAATTAAAGTAAAAGCAAATTCAATAATCGAAGATATGGACTCATTTTAATTACAAATAGTTTTAAAAAAAAAGAGTGTTTAAATTCTCAACGAACTTAAACACTCTTTTTTTTATAAATTAGAATTTAATTTTTGTTCTTTCCGTCAATAATTGCTCCAGTCCCTGCACCAACTCCAGCTCCTGCAAGACCACCTATTATAGCACCTTGACCTTTTTTCTTACTGATAATTGCTCCAGTTGCAGCTCCTACTCCAGCACCTATCACAGCTCCTTTTGCAGTACTACTCCAACCTTTCTTTTTTGTAGTTGTAGTTGTTGTCGTAGTTGAAGCAGGCGCTTGCTGATTCACAACAATAACTTCTCTTTTACTTTCAACTTTAGCCTCTTCTACCTTAGCTTCTTCCATTTGAGCCATCTCAACCTGCATCGAATCAATCACTCTTTGTTTTTCTAAAACAACTTTCATTGAATCCACTGTAGCTTGTTTCACTGCCTGAACATCAGTTTTACCTTGATTTTGACAAGAAACGATAACTAAAGAAATTAGTATAAAATATAATGCTTTCATAATTTTAATTTTAATGATAAATAATACGGCAAAGGAAACACAAACCTCGTCTAGATCAGTTATACAATTATCCCTATTGCTTATATAATTATAACAATAACTTATATAATTAATGTCTCAACACTCTTGGCTCTTATAATAGTTGTTATTTTATAGATTAAAAGAATAGTAATTCAATATAATTTAGTTCACAAATACCTGATAAACAAGTAACTTATGAAGATCTTTAAAAAAATAGCATTGATAATAGGTAGTTTAATTGTGCTTATACTACTGCTGAACTTTGGGTTAAATTTTTGGCTTAATAGACAGTTACCTAAAATCATCAATGAAAAAAATAAGACCCCTTACAATATCACCTACAAAAATTTAAAAATTGACCTTCTCTCAAAAAATATTACAGCATCTGACGTTACGATTTCACCAAAAAGTAAATCACAAGATAGCTTAAAAAAGATAGGAATATATGCTACTATAGAATCTATTAAGGTACGAGAATTTAAAATATGGGATATTGTTTTTAGCGATAGAATTAAAGCCAATAGCATCGAAATTAACACTCCAGAAGTTTATCTCTACAAGAACACTCAAAATGCTATTAATAACTCTAAAAGTTTAGGTTCAGATGTTGTCAAGCCCTTCCAAGAAATTATTATGGTATCAAACATTAAATTAAACAAAGGAGCGCTTAAAATAATACATAATCAAAAAAATCAGTCAATTCTAGATCTAAAGAATCTGAATTTGCAAATAGATGGAATCGTTATCACTGACGACATTCTTAAAAATAAAATCCCCTTTCAGTATTCTAATTACCAACTTAATGCAGATAGTATTTATTATCGTGTGAGTGACGACTACCATCTAAGAGCAAAAGAGTTGCTTCTTAACACTAAAAGTTTAACTGTTAAGAATTTCAAATTAGATCCCGAGTACAGCAGAAAAGAATTTGTTAGCAAGTTAGAAAAGGAGAAAGATCTTTTTACTCTCAATTCAGACATTATTAAAGTTAATAAGATTGAATGGGGATTTAAAGACGACAAATTATTTTTTAATGCTAACTCAATTAAAATAAATCAATTAGCCGCTAACATTTACAGGAATAAACTTCCGGCTGATGATATGCGTAAAAAGCCATTGTATAGCAAATTACTTAGAGATATAAAGTTTCCTTTACGAATAGATACACTTGCAATACGTAACTCTCTTCTAGTTTATGAAGAAGAGCTGAGTTTTGACAAAGGTCCTGGAGTACTTAAATTCAAAGACTTTAATTTGACGGCAACCAATATACAAAGTGGTTACGGACTTAAAAAAAATGGTCATGTCAATATTGATATAGATTGTAAATTTATGAAAGACTCGCCTTTCAAGCTAAATTGGAACTTTAATGTACTGGACAAAAAAGACAATTTTACAATGAATGGTGTGGTTTCAAATTTAAATACGAACGATTTATACCGATTTACTAAACCTTATATCAATGCCACTACACAAGGGATATTTGATGAATTAAAATTCACGATAAAAGGAAATGATTTCAACTCTTATGAAAATGCATCTTTGAAATATCATGATTTAAAAGTGACTCTTTACAGAAAAGGCGCGCCCGAAAAAAAGAATAAAATTAAAAGTGCATTGGCTAATTTAATTTTGAAAAATGATTCGGATGGAGAAGTTGTAAAGACAACAGCTACAATTGAACGTGTTCCAGAAAAGTCATTTTTTAACTTTCTGTGGCTTAACGTTGCAGCTGTACTCAAACATATTTTGATATAATAAAAAAACTGATTTAGAAATAATTGCTATTTCTAAATCAGTTTTTTTATTAAATATTCTTTAGATTATTTTAGGAAATTTTATTTCTCAACTTGTAGAATTCCTCTTTTTAAAATTTGACCAAATTCATACATATCAGCAAAAGAACTATACAATGGAACCGGCGCTAAACGAATAACATTTGGCTCACGCCAATCTGTTATTACACCATTTTCCATTAAAAAATCAAATAAGCTGCGTCCTTCTCCGTGCAGTAATACTGATAATTGTGATGCTCTCTCAACTGGACTTGACGGAGTAATGATTTCAAAAGTACTGTCCACTTCCTTATCAATTTCTTGAAGAATAAATTCTAAATACGAGGTGATTAAATCTCTTTTCTCAACAATTGAGTCCATTCCTATTTCATCAAACATTTCTACTGATGCTAAATAAGGAGCTAAGGAAAGAATGGGAAGATTACTTATCTGCCAACCATCAGCGCCATGAACTGGATCAAAAGAAGGTTCCATTTTAAAACGACGTTCTTTATTATGTCCCCACCAGCCGGCAAATCTTGGTAAGTCAGCGTCTTGATGGTGTTTCTCATGTACAAAACATCCTGAAGCATTTCCTGGCCCCGAGTTCATATACTTATAACTGCACCAAGCGGCAAAATCTACATTCCAATCATGAAGTTCCATTTTTATATTTCCTGCGGCATGAGCTAAATCCCATCCTACATAAGCTCCTGCTTTATGACCTGCAGCAGTTATCGTTTTCATGTCAAAAACTTGTCCCGTATAATAATTAACTCCGCCTATTAAGACTAATGCTAATTCATCACCTACTTCTTCAATTTTAGCTAAGACATCTTCTGTTCGAATATTATGTTCTCCGTCACGACGTTTAATTTCTACAATCGCATCTTCTGTTTTGTATCCATGAGAATGAACTTGACTTTGAAACATATACTGATCAGATGGAAAAGCTTTCTCTTCACAAATAATTTTATATCTCGTTTTTGTAGGTCGGTAAAAAGAAACCATCAGCAAATGAAGATTAACGGTAAGTGTATTCATCACTGTAACTTCAGATGGTAAAGCGCCTACAACTTTACTTAAGGGATTAGCAAAACGCTCATGGTAATCCCACCAAGGTTTTTCAGCATAAAAGTGCCCTTCTACTGCAAGATTAGCCCAATCTTCCATTACCTCGTCAACATAAGCTTTTGTACGCTTAGGTTGTAAACCTAATGAATTTCCAGTAAAATAAATTACTTTCTTATCATTTACCTTTGGAAAAATAAATTCGTCTTGGTATTTATTTAATTTATCTTGAGCATCTAAACGTTGCGCAAATTCAATTGTATTTTCGAAAGTCATGTTGTATAATTTGAATTGTAAAAATAAGAAAAAAGAAAATAGAGGAAAGGAGATTTTGTAACGAATAAAAAAACAAATCTAGACTCTTCAATTTAATACTATTATTCTTGGCTTAATAATTGACTACCTTTGATAGAACATTAAATTTATATCTATGCTTAAAAATAGTTTAAACGTTATTATAATCGCAGTAGCTGTTGTAATTTCCTCTTATTTATTTTCGAATGCTTTTCAGAATCGGAATAAAAGTAACGACACTATTAGCGTTACAGGTTCAGGTAAAAAAGATTTCGTTTCTGACTTAATCGTTTGGAGTGGTTCTTTTTCGAAAAAAAGCATGACTTTGAAGGAGGCTTACGCCGAATTAGATTCTGATCGTGAGAAAATAAAAAGTTATTTGTCAGGTAAAGGAATTGCAGCTAATGAGATGGTTTTTTCAGCGGTAAGTTTCAATAAAGACATTGAAACTACTTACAATGAAAACGGGACGACTCGACAACAAATTTTTACTGGATTTAATTTAACTCAAAGTGTAAGTATCCAATCTAAAGAAGTAAATAAAATTGAAGAATTATCTAGGCAATCTAGTGAGCTAATCAATTCAGGTGTTGAATTTTATTCTAATGCTCCTGAATATTATTATACAAAATTAGCCGAGCTAAAGATAAAAATGATCGCTGAAGCTACAAAAGACGCTAGTGTAAGAGCAAAAAGCATTGCCGAAAATGCAGATGCTAGTTTAGGGAATCTTAAAAAATCAGATATGGGTGTTTTCCAGATAACAGGTCAAAATTCATCTGAGGATTTCTCTTATGGAGGTTCGTTTAACACTGCTTCTAAAAACAAAACAGCTAATATCACTGTTCGGTTAGTATATCAGGTTAATTAGATTATTTCTAATCATTTAGAAACTACTGAATAGTTTTTGCATCGTAAATTGTGTGAGTGATGGAAGCGGCATCCTTTATTTTCTTGATAAAGAAAATAAAGATATAGCGTACAGCACGACCCTTGGGGCACACCCAAAAAAAAACTCGCCAATACTGACGAGTTTTTTTTATGCTTTAAATTGATATGTACCAATTATTGAGAATCTGAAATAAATAATTATTGAGAATCTGAAATAAATTCAGATTAAATAATTAACATAGCATCACCATAAGAATAGAATTTGTATTCTTTTTCAATAGCATCTGCGTATGCTTTTTTCATTAAATCATGTCCACAAAAAGCAGAAACCATCATTAATAAAGTTGATTTTGGTGTGTGAAAATTAGTAATCATACATGTTGGAATTGTAAACTCATGCGGAGGGAAAACAAACTTATTAGTCCATCCGTCAAAAGGATTCAATGTTTCATGTGATGAAACTGAGCTTTCAACAGCACGCATAGAAGTAGTTCCTACGGTACAAATACGTTTCTTTTTAGCTTTAGCGTCATTCACAATATCACAGGCTTCTTGAGTAATTTTCAACTCCTCAGAATCCATTTTATGCTTAGATAAATCTTCAACCTCAACTGGATTAAATGTCCCTAAACCTACGTGAAGCGTAACTTCAGCAAACTTTATTCCTTTAATTTCTAGTTTTTTCAACAAATGTTTAGAGAAGTGCAATCCTGCAGTAGGCGCTGCAACAGCTCCTTCTTCTTTAGCATAAATAGTTTGATAACGTTCCGCATCTTCTGGAGTTACGTCTCTTGAAATGTATTTTGGTATTGGAGTTTCTCCAAGTTCAGTCAATTTATTTCTAAATTCTTCATACGAACCGTCATAAAGGAAACGCAATGTTCTTCCACGAGAAGTTGTATTGTCGATAACCTCAGCTACTAATGAATCATCATCACCAAAATATAATTTGTTTCCAATTCTGATTTTACGTGCTGGATCAACTAAAACATCCCAAAGTCTTTGCTCAGAATTAAGTTCTCTAAGTAAAAAAACTTCGATTCTTGCTCCTGTTTTTTCTTTGTTCCCGTACAAACGAGCTGGAAAAACCTTAGTATTATTTAAGATTAAAACATCGCCTTCATCAAAATAATCGATAACATCTTTGAACATCTTGTGCTCAATGGTTTGCTTTTTACGATCAATAACCATTAGACGCGCTTCGTCCCTGTTTTCAGCAGGATACTCTGCAAGCAATTCTTTAGGTAAATCGAATTGAAAATGTGATAACTTCATTTTTGTTTTTTATTTAAAAGATTAAATCCCCCGGCAAAAAATTGCCACAAATTGTAAACTTGCTTAAGAGTGCAAATATACGACTGTGAGATAGGCGTTGTCAAGTGTTTTGATGTTTAATTTAGAAACAAAGTTAGAAAGTCACAAAATATCAGCAGTTTAGCCCGCAAACATTGAGAATTAGTCTATAGTTTATGAAATAATAAAACCTAAAGTTTTCATATCCTCCCAGAAATCAGGGTATGATTTTGAAACCACGTCAGCATTTTCAATTATAATGGGCACTTTTAATGCTAAAGGAGCGAATGCCATTGCCATTCTGTGGTCATTATAAGTAGCAATTTTTACATTATGGTTGATTTTACTTGACGCTGTAAGCGTTAAACTATCATTAGTAACTGTAATATTTGCACCTAATTTTGTCAATTCAATTCTCAACGCTTCTAATCTATCTGTCTCTTTTATTTTCAAAGTGTGAAGTCCTGTCAAATGACAACCAATTCCTAAACCGAGACATGTTACCACAATAGTTTGAGCAATATCTGGTGTGTTGTTAAGTTCCAAGTTTAAATTTTCAGGTTTGAAATTTAGTATTTTGGTTAAAGACAAAACATTGTTTTCGAAATTTGACACAACTCCCATTTGCTTGTAAATTTCAACCAAAGCTGAATCGCCTTGCAAACTATTTTCTTTATAGCTAGTCAATGAAATAGCAGCCTGATCAGCTAATGCAACCAAACTAAAAAAGTAGGATGCAGAACTCCAATCTGATTCTACAACCATTTCTTTAACTTCTACTTCTTGCTTTGGAAAAACTTTAATTATATTTCCTTCAAAACTAGTTTGGATATCAAGATCATTCAGCAAAGCTAATGTCATTTTGATGTACGGAACAGAAGTTATTTCACCTTCCAATAATAATTCTAAACCGTTTACTAATTTTGGAGCAATTAATAACAACGCTGAAATATATTGACTACTGACATTTGCAGCCATCGTAACTCTAGATGCTTTGATTTTTTGTCCTTTGATTCGTATTGGCGGATATCCATCTTCCTTTTCATAAGTGATTTTCACTCCTAATTGCGTAATAGCTTCTACTAAAACTTTTATAGGTCTCTCTTGCATTCTCGCGGAACCAGTTAAAACTATTTCCCTCCCCTCTTGAGTAGCAAAATAGGCACTTAAGAAACGCATAGCAGTTCCAGCATGATGAATATCTATAGATTCATTATTACCTTTTAATGCTTTCTGCATGACTTCACTATCATCTGAATTAGAAGTATTTGATAAAGTTATATTAGGATATAAAGCTTGTAATAATAGTAATCGGTTGGTTTCGCTTTTTGATCCAGTAACGGCAATTTGAGCTTTTAAATTAGAATGGGTAGTTTGTAACAGTAGATCCATGTTGTGATTATCAGTTGTGTAGTAGGAATTATTTTCGAAATAAATGAAGTGTGCAATTTACCAATAGTCGACTGTAATTCATAATTTATGATCTACAAATTACTTCAGTTTTTCGTTGTTTTTGTGACGTTCTTTATCTCTAATTGACTTGAAATCCATCTTTTTGTCAAAAGCTGCTTGTAAATCAATTCCCGTTTGATTTGCCAAACACAAAACCACAAAGACCACATCAGCTAATTCTTCACCCAAATCTTTATTTTTATCACTTTCTTTTTCAGATTGTTCGCCGTAACGACGCGCGATAATCCTAGCTACTTCACCTACTTCCTCTGTAAGTTGTGCCATATTTGTCAATTCATTGAAATAACGAACACCGTGCTCTTTTATCCAATTATCTACGTCAAGTTGTGAGTTCTTTAAGTCCATTTTTATTAGTGTATTTTGATTTTATTAATTTGTTTTATTATTCGATTTGCTTTTATTAAAGTAGCTATTATTCTTTGATATTGTTTAATATCTTTAGATTCTAGTAACTTACTTTTTCTGTCTGTGAGCCATTTTTGTGCTGGTTGAGAATTTCCGATGTATAGATTCCAAACTGCTTCAGGAATGTTTTCAAAATATTGTGTGTCGTTGATAAATACTTTAGCTAGATTTTCATCACTACAATTTCCTTCGATACAATTCCCCTCCTCTGGACGGGGTGGTCTTTCTATTTCATCACAATCAATCTCCCCATAGTTTTCAACAATAAAATTTTCTAAATCAGTCATAGCTTTACTCATATTTTGCAAAACATCTACAACTGGAATTCGGAATATTTTTAAACCCAATGATTTGAAATACTCTTCTCTATCAGCATCATTCTTTTCTTTTCCTTCATGACTTACTCCATCTATTTCGACAATTAAACCTAGCTTTTTTACGTAAAAATCCACAATGTAATTGCCAATAATTCTTTGACGGTCAAAATCTATTTTATAAAAATGACTTTTATTAACTTGCATCCAGAACAATACCTCTGACAAGTTATATGCGTATCGAAGTGCTTTTGCTCTTTCTTTTAATTTTGGATTGTACTGTATTGTGGTAACTGTATTGTGGAATATTTTTATGTTTTTGATTGTGAAATGTGGGGGAGTTGTGTTATTTTCCAGGACTTGTGTCGCAGAAGGAAATACCACCCCGTCCGCCTGCGGCGGACACCCATCCAAAGGAGGGGAATTCGAGTTAGTAAATTCCCCTCCTTCGGAGAGGTGGCTGTAGGCCGGGGTGGTATCTTTAATTTTAAATCGTAGATTATGAACCTTATTATTCCCATCAACAGGAAATTGAGCAATATTCCCTCCTAAACATGGACTTTCCAGCAAATTTATTTCTCGCATTTCTCTTCCCAATTTCACCAGCTTCCAAAAATCATCATCAACTTTTGGAAATGGAATTTTGGGAAAATTTATACTAAAATATTTTTGGAATTTTTCTTTATAAATAACTGAGAAAGAAACAGCATAAATATAATTTAGAAAATCGGTCGTGTCAAAAACTTGTTTAAAGTCGTCTCTTAATTCGTCATTGTTGTTCGCAAAACAGACATTTCCATTTTCTTTTTTTAAAACAAAATCTAAATTTATCTTTTTACTAAAAGCAACAATACTTTCATGATTAAAATCAGGGAGATTAGTCAAGACTAAATCATTAGTATCGGCTGAAAAAATAGCTGAATTTAAATTTTGGATGTATTGTTCTAAAGTCATTGACTATGAATTTAAACAAATGTAAAGAATTGTAAGTAAGATATCTTTAAGAATGATTCTTACTAAATTTTGAGCAGAAAACTAAAATTTCAAACTTATTCTTTGTTTTTACTGTCTATCACTATAGTTACTGGCCCATCGTTTATCAAACCAACTTTCATATCAGCGCCAAAAACTCCCGTTTGTACTTTTTTACCAAGTTCTTTTTCTAACTGCTGTAAAAAACTCTCATAAAGCGGGATAGCAACATCAGGTTTTGAAGCTTTTATATAGGACGGTCGATTTCCTTTTTTGGTATTGGCGTGTAACGTAAATTGACTTACTACAATTATATCTCCTTCGGTATCTTTTATTGAAAGATTCATTACCTGATTCTCATCTTCAAAAATCCGAATATTAGCAATTTTAGCGGTTAGCCAATTAATATCATCTTGATTATCGGCGTCTTCTATTCCAACCAACACCAGTAAGCCTTTGTCAATATTAGCAACTACTTTTGAATCTATCGTTACTGAAGCGGAGGATACTCGTTGGATTACTGTTTTCAAATATTAGATATTAAATTTTAAATTTGGGGTTTTTAGAGCAATTTTATTCTCTTGTTTTATCACTTATTATTCTGTCTTCATTATGAATATCAGTGCGATAGTTTTCATCATCACCTTCTAGTATTTTTAAGTAACTATTGTAACGAGACCACGGAATTTCATCTCTTTCTAGAGCAGCTTTAATAGCACAATGCGGTTCTTCTTTATGTAAGCAATTATTAAATTTGCACTGTTCTTTCAATTTGAAAAATTCAGGGAAATAACCGCTGATTTCTTCTTTTTCCATGTCAACGATCCCGAAACCTTTGATTCCCGGAGTATCGATAATTTTTGCACCAAAAGACAAATCATACATTTCAGCAAAAGTCGTCGTATGTTGTCCTTGTTTACTTGCTTCTGAAATTGTCTTTGTTTTCAAATGCAATGTTGGCTCCATTGCATTAACCAATGTCGATTTCCCAACACCGGAGTGTCCTGAAAACATACTAACCTTACCAATCATTATTTCTTTTAAAGCTTCGATTCCTTTCATTTCAGTCGAAGAAACTCTCAAGCATTTATATCCAATTTGTTCATAAACATGCTGCATATACAATTGCTCATCAAGTGTAGCGTCATCTAAAGTATCAATTTTATTAAAAACTAAAATAGTTTCTATTCCGTACGCTTCAGCAGTAACCAAAAAACGGTCAATGAAATTAAAAGTCGTTGGAGGATTATTGATTGTAATTAATAAAAAAACACAATCAATATTAGAAGCAATAATATGCATTTGGTGAGATAAATTCACTGATTTTCGAACAATGTAATTCTTTCTCTCGTGAATATTGTGTATTGTTCCAGTGACAGTATCTGAAGATTCCTCGAGTTCATAATCAACAATATCACCTACCGCAATAGGATTGGTGCTTTTAATTCCCTTGATTCTAAATTTCCCTTTCATACGGCATTCTATAAAATCACCTTGTTCGGATTTTACGGTGTACCAGCTTCCTGTAGATTTATATACGAGTCCTGTCATGTAGGATTTTGATTGAAGATTAACGTCCCGAAAGTGCGGGATCGATTTTTATTTTAATTCGAATGTTTTGCAAAGATAAATGATTTATGATTGAGGAGTGACAATTTTAGAATTATGATTTTATAAGTGACTCTAAATAAAAAATCCCAAAATTATAAACTTTGGGATTTTTTCAAAATCATTTTTTTGAGCTCACGAAATCTAAAATAAGAAATATTTAAAATGCAATGCCGAATGTTTTAAACATTAACTATTTTTTCTTGGTGACCAATGCTCTCTTGGTGAATTGCCTTGAACATTCTAAGAACAAACTCTTCTGTCAAACCTTTCTTTTCACCTTCTAAAATCATTTTGCCAAGAATTTCATTCCAACGCGTATTTTGAAGAACCGCAACGTTAGCATCTTTTTTCACTTGACCTATTTGGTCCGCTACTTTCATACGTTTGCCCAACAATTCAAGTAAATTACCATCTAACACATCGATATTAGCTCTTAGCTTATTCATTTTTTGAGTGTATTCATCAGAAACATCATCTTGCTTCCTTACTCTCAAATCTTTAAAAATCTGTTTCAATGCATCAGGTGTTACTTGTTGTGCAGCATCACTCCACGCATTATCAGGATCCGTATGAGTTTCGATAATCATACCATCATAATTTAAATTTAGCGCTTCTTGCGTTACTTCAAGAATCATATCTCTGTTTCCTGTGATATGTGATGGATCAATAATTAAAGGTAAATCAGGAAATTTATTTTGCAAGTCAATTGCAATTTGCCATTCTGGAATATTTCTATATTTAGTTTTTTCGTATGTAGAGAAACCTCTGTGAATTACTCCTAATTTTTTAATTCCAGCAGCATACAAACGTTCTACCCCACCTAGCCATAAAGCCATATCTGGATTAACTGGGTTTTTTATTAATACAATTTTATCAGTTCCTGCTAATGTATCAGCAATTTCTTGAACAGCAAATGGATTTGCAGTCGTACGAGCACCAACCCATAAAACGTCAATATCATATTCTAAAGCTAATTTACAGTGTGCCGCAGTTGCAACCTCAGTTCCCATTAGCAAACCTGTTTCCTTTTTGGCTTTAACTAACCATTTCAATCCAATTTCGCCAACACCTTCAAATCCTCCGGGACGCGTTCTTGGTTTCCAGATTCCAGCTCTAAAAATACTTACATCAGAATCTTTCAATTCATGTGCAATTTTTAAAACTTGCTCTTCTGTTTCTGCACTACAAGGACCCGCTATCACTAAAGGATGTGTTAAATTGAAATCATTTAACCAACTTCTCATTTCTTTCTTATTTTCCATATTTTCTAAATTTGTCCTTAATTTTTAAACTCGTGCCATAGCAGAGAGAGATCTAAAAAAGGACTGTTGTTAATTACTTTTATTATGTTTTATTTTTTTAATACAAACTGTGACTTACCACTTAATACTGATCAATACTTACTTGCCCATTCCGTTTAAAATTTCTTTTATTCTATTTACACTTTCCATCTCTTCAAAAATGGCCGTGTAATCCTCGTTTACAAGTAAATCTTTAAACTGCGTTAAGTTGGAAATATACTCCTCTAAAGTTTTAACAACTTGCTTTCTATTTTGCTTAAAAATGGGCGTCCACATTGCTGGCGAACTTTTAGCTAATCGCACAGTGCTTTCAAAACCAGAACCGGCCATATCAAATATATCTTGCTCGTGCTTCTCTTTTTGAATAACCGTTTTACCAAGCATAAATGCAGAAATATGGGACAAGTGCGACACATAAGCTATATGTTTATCATGCGATTTAGGTTCCATATAACGAATTCTCATTCCTAATTCTCTAAACAGTTCTAGTGCCTTTTCTTGCAGCTTGAAAGCTGTTTTCTCAACCTCGCAAATAATGTTAGTCTTCCCTTGAAACAAACCTTTTATAGCTGCAGACGGTCCTGAAAACTCCGTCCCTGCAATAGGATGAGTCGCAATAAAATTTCTCCTTTTTGGATGTTCACTAACTGCTTCACAAATTGGTAATTTGGTAGAACCAACTTCAAAAACGATAGTATTTTCTCCAATTAAATCTAGTACCGTTGGCAAGAGAACCATCGCCACATCTACCGGAACCGAAACTATCACAAAATCAGCTGTTGCTAAATCTTCCATTTTTCCAGGCTCGTCAATAATCCCTAGCTCCATTGCTTCTTGCAAATGTTTTTCACTACTATCAATCCCAAATATCTTGGAATTAGGTTGTAGCGCTTTGATGTCTAAAGCCATCGAACCACCTATTAAACCTATCCCTATTATGTATGTTTTCATTTTATATCTTCTATATTTTCCTAATTTTTACTAGGAGCTATTTCCTGCTATCCGCTGCAATCTTTTATTTCCGCCGTGGCGGACATAAAAGGATTTTTACTACTATCAGGGCTAGAATGTTTTGCCCTTTAAGAACATTCTTCTTTACTAAATCGTTGTCAAAGTTTGAAAATTTGACAAAGAAGTCTGTTATTCATTATAAGATCCTCCGAAATAAATCGCTTCTCTAAGTTGTGAATCTATCTATTGCTTCTTGAACTTTTTCTTCAGTTACACACAATGAAAATCTTATATATCCTTCACCATTACTTCCAAAAATAGTACCCGGTGTTATGAAAATTGATTTTTCATATAATATCCCATCAATGAACTTTTCTGCTGATTGGATACCGTCAGGCAATTTGGCCCACACAAATAATCCGACTCCTTCTTTATAAACTTTGCATCCTAATTTCTTAGCTAATTTCTCAGTCAGCACTCTTCTTTTTCTATAAATCGTATTCATATCTTGAAACCAAGAAGAATCACTCTTTAAAGCTTCGGTTGCACCTTTCTGAATTGCAAAGAACATTCCGCTGTCCATATTACTTTTCACTTTCAAAACAGAATCAATAAATTTAGCATTCCCTAAAAGCATTCCTACTCTCCATCCCGCCATATTGTATGTTTTGCTCAACGAATTTAGTTCTAAAGCCACTTCTTTCGCACCTTCAACTTGCAGCAAACTCATTGGTTTATCATTCAAAACAAAACTATATGGATTGTCATTTATTAGTAAAATCTTATGTTTCTTAGCGAATGCCACAAGTTTTGAAAACAACTGTAGACTACCTCGAGCTCCCGTAGGCATGTGCGGATAACCTATCCACATAATTTTAACTTTCGATAGATCTAACTTTTCTAAAGCTTCAAAATCGGGTTCCCAATTTGTATTTTCTTTTAAATCATAAAAAACTGGTACTGCACCAACTAGATTAGTAACCGACGTATAGGTTGGATAACCTGGATTCGGAATTAAAACATGATCTCCTTCGTTCAAGAAAGCTAAAGAAATATGCATGATACCCTCTTTTGAACCCATCAATGGCAAAATTTCATTAATTGGATTTACAACAACGTCATAATTATTTTTATAGAAATTAGCCATTCCTTCGCGTAATTCTGGCAAGCCCTGATAACTTTGATATTGGTGCGCATTGTTATCTTGCATTGCTAAAATTAGAGCATCAACCACTGCTTTTGAAGGCAATAAATCTGGACTTCCAATTCCCATATTGATGATGGGCTTCCCTTCAGACGCTAGTTGTCTCACTTCTCTCAACTTTGAAGAGAAATAGTATTCTTCGACTGTATCTAAACGTTTTGCTGTTGTAATCATGTTTTTATTTTAAATCTTTATTCCTTCTTGTACTTAATCTTTTGTGTTTTTATATTCTCCTAGTACTTTAAAATACTCGGCCATAATTACCAGTAATGATTTTGCCTTTGCATAGTCTTCGTATTTTTCGAAAGTAATATCCACAAAAAATGAATACTTCCACGGAGTCTCTATTTTTGGCAATGATTGAATCTTAGTCAAGTTCATTTTACAGTCACTCATTACATTCAAAACTGCAGCTAAACTGCCTCGCTTGTGATCTAATTCAAATTTGATTGAAGCTCTTCTAATTTCTGATTCTGGCACAAACGAATTCTCTTTTTTCAAAATAACAAAACGAGTCATATTGTTTTTTATAGTTTGAATCTTAGGTACTAATATTTCTAAACCGTACATTTCTGCAGCTGTTTCACTCGCTATAGCAGCTATCCCTTTTAACTGATTCTGCTGAATTCGTCGAGCCGTTTCAGCAGTATCTTTATCTTCAACCAACTTTATATTCGGATATTTTTTTAAAAAATCCATACACTGTAAAATTGCCATAGGATGCGAATGAACTTCTGTAATATCTTCGATTCGTTGCCCTTTTAAAGCCATTAAATTTTGATTAATATTTAAATAATGTTCTCCTATTATGTGTAAATTATTTTTGTCAATTAATGCATAATTAGGAATTATAGGACCTGCAATAGAATTTTCAATTGCCATCACTGCTTGATCACATTTTCCTGAAAGTAAGCTATCTATCAATTCCTCAAACGACAAACACTCATCTACAGCAACATTTCGCTGATAGTATTCTTGTGCTACTTGATGGTGAAAAGAACCCTTAATTCCTTGAATTGCAATTATATTATTTATCATTTTTTAAATTTTAGGCAAAAAAAAATCCCGATTCACATCGGGATTGTATATTTATAATTATCAATTTAATTTTCTAATTAAATAACCATACGACAATCCCTTTCCTGTTTCCAGAAATAAAAAGAATTGCTAAAATAAAATCGGTTATTGAACATTATGTTTTCATTTTTTGTATTAAACTCTCTGCGAATGTATAAATAATTTCGACTGCACCAAAAAAAAATCTATTTATTTTGAAACAAAAAAAGAATCGGCGATAAAATCCATTTAAAATTATGCTATAGTTAAAAAAAGGCTTCTAAAATAACATTTAAATAATGCTGTATTAAAAAGAAAAGTAATAATCAGCTTAATAAAAACATTATTTTTTTACTCTTGTGGGAGTATCAGTGCCATTAATAATGCTTTCTGAACTAATTGCGATCGCTTTTATAATTTCAGTCATATTATCTAAGTCTAAGGTTGAAACCTCATCGCTTAATTTATGATAATTCATTTCGACATCCATTTTTGAAGTTGAAATAGTATGCGCTGGAACTCCCTGAGCTGCTAATCTAGCATTATCTGAACGATAAAACAATTGTTGTTCTGGATAAGGATCTTGATAGAAATTGAAATTTGTGCCAACTAAGTTTTTCTGTAAAATAGTTCCAAAATCTGTTTTCTCAAATCCTGTAATATAAGCTGAATTTTTACCCCATTTGCTTTCTGTCCCTATCATTTCGAGATTAAACATAGCAACAACTTTATTTGGATCCATCTTTGCAGAAAAGAATTTAGAACCAAAACCGCCTATTTCTTCTCCAGTAAAAGCTACAAAAATCATTGTGCGCTCGTTTTTATCTAAGTCCTTAAAGTATTTTGCTAAAGCAATTACTGCTGTTGTTCCGGAAGCGTCATCATTTGCACCATTATAAATTTTATCAACACCTTCTTTCTCCATTCCTAAATGGTCATAATGCGCTGAAAAAATCACGTACTCATTTGGCCGAGATTTCCCCGGTAAAATTGCGATAACGTTGTTTGCTGGTTTTCCTTTTACATCAAATTCTTGACGGTAATTTTTTAAGTCATCATAATAAGAAAGATTGATTTTTTTAAACTCACTTTCGATGAAAGTAGAAGCTAATTCAATTCCAGGAGAAAAAGTCGCTCTTCCTTCCATCTTATCTGACGCAAGTTCGGTTTCGATTCGGATTACTTCTTCTTTATCTATAACTACTTGCGCTTGGGCAAAAAACCCAAGAAACGCAAACAACAGTATGCTCTTATTTTTCATAATTAGACTCATTTTATTTATCAGTTCACAGAGGTAAGCGATGCAATATCAAAGCTTAACTCTTAAAATTACAATTCAATTTCAAAACGCTCCCTTGTAATATTTTTTAAAAATACATATTTGGCAATCAAAGAAACAACAAATCCATAATTTTTCTGTTTACTTTTGCAACAAATAATATGACATGTCGATAGAAGTAAATAATATATCAAAAAGTTACGGTGCTCAAAAGGCATTAGACAACATTTCTTTTTCTGTAGAAAAAGGTGAGATTGTTGGTTTTTTAGGTCCAAACGGTGCTGGGAAATCTACTTTGATGAAAATATTAACGACTTATATCAACGCAGATGAAGGAACTGCCGTCGTAAACGGACATGATGTAAATTTAAATCAAAAAGCTGTTCAGCGCTCTATTGGTTATTTGCCAGAACACAATCCTTTGTATTTAGATTTATACGTCAGAGAATATTTAGCTTTTAATGCGGATGTATATAAAATTGCAAAATCACGTATTGAAGAAGTTATTTTACTTACTGGTCTATCTTCTGAAAGTCACAAGAAAATTGGACAATTATCAAAAGGTTATCGTCAGCGTGTAGGTTTAGCTAACGCTTTATTGCATAATCCAGAAGTATTAATTTTAGATGAACCTACTACAGGTTTAGATCCTAATCAATTAATTGAAATAAGAAATGTGATCAAAAATGCTGGAAAGGATAAAACAATTTTTCTTTCTACTCACATTATGCAGGAAGTAGAGGCTATTTGTGACCGAGTTATTATTATCAATAATGGCAAAATTGTCGCAGACAAAAAATTAGATAAATTAATTTCTGCAGACAAGGAGCAAGTTATCGAAGTTGAATTTGATTATAAAATTGAAGAACAAGCTATTGCAAAAATAGAAAATCTTACTTCGTACAAAAACACCCATGATATGATCTGGGAATTAACGTTCCTTGCTGATAAGGATATGCGTCCTGCAGTATTTGACTTTGCGAATGAAAATGGTTTAAAAACACTACAGCTGAACCAAAAGAACAAAAATTTAGAAGCGGTTTTTAGAGAAATTACAAAAGAATAGACCTCTAAATCTGTCTGTAAACTTCAACCTTCTCTTTTGAAAGTCTTTGCTGAAGCCATAAAACAAACTTTGTTTTTGAGGCTCTATTTAATTCCCTTTTGCTTTTGTAAACGAGCACCGGAATTATTTGAGCTTTTTCTGTGTTTTCATCGTAAATATGATTAGAAATTGACAAGTTTTCAATCTCAGGAAAAATTATTTTTGCCTCGGCTAAAATCACAGCATTATTATAATTATTTCTCTTTATCTGTTTTTCTAATTCTAGAATGGTTAAATCTTTTTTATTTATAGTCGCTTTTTCAAAATTTATTTGATTCGAAATATACTTTTTGATATCGGTGGTGTCTTGTCGAATTTTAAGTTCTGTATTTTCAACACCATAGGTTTTCAGTCTTTTATTTAGGACCTTCAATTCATCGTCACTAGTCTTTTTAGCTAAAAACACTAATTCTATATTTTTAGGACTTACGTTAGTTTTGATTTTTTTATAAAGAATCGTATACCCTTTTGCGGTAAATTCATCACTTATAAAAAGTTCTATTTTTTGATTGTATTTCTTTTCTTGAATTAATATGTAAGCAAAGTACACGCTAGGAATAATCATTACTAATATCAACGATGTCATTGCATATTTTACCTTTTTTTCTTTAGTCTCGTCAATTTGCTTTGCTGATGGATATTTAAGATATTTTACAATTAGAAAGGTAGCAATACAAATAAAAACACAATTGATAACGTACAAATAAATCGCACCAAAGAAATAACTATAATTACCAATCGCTAATCCATATCCAGCTGTACACAAAGGAGGCATTAATGCAGTTGCAATCGCTACTCCAGGAATTGGATTTCCTTTCTCTACTCTAGTGATGGCGATTACACCAACTAAACCACCAAAAAAGGCTATAAAAATATCATAAATATTGGGAGAAGTTCTGGATAACAATTCAGATTGCGTTTCCTTAAATGGACTTAAGTAAAAATAAAATGTGGAGACTACTAATCCTACGATTGTTGCAATCAGAAGATTTTTTAAGGCTTTTTTTAGTAGATTAAAATCATAAATTCCTAAACCAAAACCGGCACCAACAATAGGTCCCATTAATGGAGAGATAAGCATCGCCCCAATAACTACAGCAGTGGAATTTACATTTAATCCAACGCATGCGACTACAATTGCACAAGCTAAAATCCAAAAATTTGAACCTCTAAAAGAAATATTAGCTTTTACATTTTCTAAAACTTTAAGCCGATCTTCTTCTCCTGTATGAAGGTTTATGAAGTTTATAACTTTATGCAGAATTTCTTTCATCAATGTTACGTTTTTTAAACAAAAATGAAATTACATTTTTATTCTCGAATACCATAACCAAATCATTTTTTATTTCTTTCTTTCAAATACAGGTCTGAGACAGTGTAAAATTTCATGTCATTATCTTGAATATATTTACAAATCGCGATTAATGTTTTGTATTCTGTTTCGTATTTTGATTTTGATTTCAAAACCGGTTTATGAGCATAAAATACGACGACTTTATTATTAGCTTTTGCATATTCTAGTAATGATAGAAAATAAGGAATGCTGTATTGTGCATAATTATTATCGATTCCTAAACCAAATAATACCCTACTCTGATTGTCAAAATAGCATCTCTGTAAATGTGGCGGTTCATTACCATAAGTCGTTCCTCTAATAATATTAAATTCATTGAGTAAAATAGTATCTGTCAACGCATCTCTTGATCCGTAGGGATAAGCGAAAGAGTGAATCTCAAATGATTTTTGATTCATAGAATTTATCATTGGAAAAATCTCCGTTTCGAGATAACTGGCTTTGCCATTGTTCTTTTCGAAAGGTGCAGCTTTTACATGAATCCATCCATGGCCGCCTATCTCATTACCTCTATGTTTTAAGATTTTTAATTTATTTAATTCTTTAGAAGAAAGAGTATTAAATTGTGAAACGAAAAATGTAGCCTTCCAATTGTATTTCTCTAAAACTTTAGCTGCATCGTACCATTCATCGACGTAGTTATCATCAAAAGTAATTGCCACTCCTGCCTGAATCTTTTGATCTTTTACAGCAATAAGGTCATTTTCATTCTTGCTGCAAGCAGTCAGAAAAAGAAAAGCAACGAAAGCAAAAGCATATTTTAGATTCATATATTGTTTTCTCTATCGTTTTTATTTGATAAATGTAATTGAATTAAATCTACTTATTCTTACACACTATTTTTTTTCAAAATTTAGTAGGAATAAATTATGCTCTTGTTTTAAGTAAAAGAAATCAAAATCGAATAGAAATCAAACAGTAAAGAAAGCATCTTCTCAAATAACGAAACCTGACTTTTTATTGTTCTTAAAAAACCTGACTTGCTATTTGTCTAATATTTTCTGATTTTCCCATTGAGTAATAATGTAAAACCGGAACACCGGCAGCTTTAAGCTCTAATGATTGCTGGATTGCCCATTCAATTCCTACTTCTCTAATGGCTGCATTATCTTTGCAATCGTCCACTGCTCTGATTAATTCTTCAGGCAAATCGATACGAAAAATTTGTGGTAAAACCTGTAAATGTCTTTGCACTGCAAGCGGTTTAATACCAGGAATTATAGGAACAGTTATTCCCATTTCTCTTGCTTTCTCAACAAATTGAAAATATTTAGCATTGTCAAAAAACATCTGTGTAACCACATAATCTGCTCCTGCATCAACTTTTTCTTTAAGACGTTTTAAATCGGAAAGTAGTGAAGGTGATTCTAGATGTTTTTCAGGATAACCTGCAACACCTATACAAAAATCAGCTTTGTTGTCCACATGCATTACATCATGTAAATACTTCCCTTGATTCAAATGATAAATTTGATTTACCAGATCAACTGCATAATTGTTCCCTCCAACTTTTGCTACAAAGGATTGCTCATCCTTCATCGCATCACCGCGTAAAGCCATAACATTATTAATTCCTAAATAGTGACAATCTACTAAAAGATACTCCGTTTCCTCTTTAGTAAAACCACCACAAAGAACATGAGGGACAGTGTCTACATCATATTTATGTTTTATAGAAGCACAGATACCAAGCGTTCCTGGACGCATTCTCGTTAATCTTTTAGCTAATAAACCATTGCCTTTATCTACATAAATATATTCTTCTCGTGAAGTAGTAACATCAATGAATGGTGGTTTAAATTCCATCAATGGATCAATATTGTCGTATAATTCTTGAATACTTTTGCCTTTTTGAGGCGGAATAATTTCAAATGAGAATAATGTTTCTCCTTTGGATTCCTCTATATGTTGTGTTACTTTCATTCTAAGTCTTAAAGTTTGAATGCCTAAAGTCTAAAGTCAAATCCTTTGGACTTTATAACTTTTGACATTATGACTAATTTTTTAATCTGCTATATTTGGGTTTAACCACTTCATTGCTTCTTCTGTTGGAATACTTCTTCGCTTAGCGTAATCAATAACTTGATCATCTTTTATCTTACCTAGTCCGAAATATTTGCTTTCTGGGTTGGCAAAATAATATCCTGAAACAGCAGAAGCAGGCCACATCGCCATACTTTCGGTTAAAACAACTCCAATTTCTTCTTCTACATTAAGTAGTTTAAAAATTGTTGGCTTTTCTAAATGGTCTGGACAAGCTGGATAACCTGGTGCTGGACGAATTCCTTTATAGGTTTCTGCAATCATATCTTCCGTACTTAAAGCTTCATCAGCTGAGTAACCCCAAATTTCCTTACGTACTTTTTCGTGAAGGTATTCTGCGAAAGCTTCCGCTAAACGATCCGCTAATGCTTTGACCATTATCGCATTATAATCATCTAAATCCTTTACAAATTCTTCAGCCCATTCATCAACACCAAAACCAGTAGCAACACAAAACGCACCCATGTAATCCGTTTTACCACTGTCTTTTGGTGCAATAAAATCAGATAATGCAATATTTGGAGCACCTTTAGTTTTTTGTGATTGCTGACGTAATGTCAAAAATTTATCTAATACTTTTCCATTTTCGTCGCTCAGCTCGATATCATCATCGTTGACTTGGTTCGCTGGAAAAATACCGTAAATTCCTTTGGCATCAAGCTTTTTCTCTTTCAAAATAACCGCTAACATTTCCTGAGCATCAGCAAAAACAGCAGTTGCTTGCTCACCAACTACCTCATCAGTAAGAATAGCTGGATATTTTCCGTGCAATTCCCAAGTTCTAAAAAATGGCGTCCAGTCGATATATGGAACTAAAACATCTATATCAACTTCGATTGATTTTACGCCAATAAAATTCGGTTTCTTAGGAGTGTAGTTCTCCCAATCCAACTTCAATTTATTCTTTCGAGCTTGTTCAATAGTTAAATAATTTTTATCTCGAGATCTATTTAAAAATGTCTCTCTAAAAGCGTCATATTCTTCACGAATCGATGCCATATATATTTTTCGATCATTATTAAGCAGGCTTCCCGCGACCGTAACAGCTCTTGAAGCATCATTAACGTGAATTACTGTTTGTCTGTATTGTGGGGCAATTTTAACGGCAGTATGCGCTCTCGAAGTAGTCGCACCGCCAATCATGATAGGGATTTTGAAATCACGCTTATCTAATTCTTTAGCTAGATAAACCATTTCGTCAAGCGACGGAGTAATTAATCCACTAAGACCAATAATATCAACGTTATGTTCTATTGCCGCAGCTATAATCTTATCTGGAGCAACCATCACACCCAAATCTACGATCTCATAATTATTACACGCTAAAACCACCGAAACAATATTTTTACCAATATCATGAACGTCCCCTTTTACAGTTGCCATTAAGATCTTTCCATTTCCTTGCTTATCGCCCGCTTGTTTGCTAGCTTCAATAAATGGCAATAAATAAGCAACCGCTTTTTTCATTACACGAGCCGATTTTACCACCTGCGGCAAAAACATTTTTCCAGATCCAAATAAATCACCCACGACATTCATTCCTGTCATCAAGTTTATTTCGATAACTTCAATTGGTTTTTTAGCTGATAGTCGCGCTTCCTCGACATCTTCTTCAATAAACTGGTCAACTCCTTTAACAAGCGAATGCGTAATTCTTTCTTGAACGGTTCCTGAACGCCATTCTTGAATTGCTTTCTCATTTCCTTTTACATCGCCTTTTACATTTTCTGCAAAATCCAATAAGCGTTCTGTCGCATCATCTCTTCTATTTAAAATAACATCTTCAACATGCTCTAATAAATCCTTTGGGATTTCGTCGTAAATCGAAAGCATTTCAGGATTTACAATTCCCATTGTCATTCCATTTTGAATGGCATGATACAAAAACACAGAATGCATGGCTTCACGAACCGTATCGTTCCCTCTAAAAGAAAAGGACACGTTGCTTACTCCACCACTAATATGCGCATGAGGTAAGTTTTCACGAACCCATTTTGTTCCTCTAAAAAAATCTAAAGCATTAAGGCGATGCTCGTCCATTCCTGTTGCAACTGGAAATATATTTAAATCAAAGATTATGTCTTGTGCTGGAAAACCAACCTTATCCACTAAAATATCATATGACCGCTGACAAATTTCGACTCTTCGCTCGTAATTATCAGCTTGTCCAACCTCATCAAAAGCCATTACAATTACTGCGGCTCCGTAACGTTTGATTAATTTAGCGTGTTGAATAAAAGCTTCTTCACCTTCTTTCAAAGAAATAGAATTCACTACACTTTTTCCCTGAACTACTTTTAAACCTGCTTCAATAATCTCCCATTTCGAGCTATCAATCATGATGGGTACACGGGAAATATCAGGTTCAGCAGCAATCAAATTCAGGAATTTTTTCATTGCATAAACGCCATCGAGCATCCCTTCATCCATATTAATATCGATGATTTGGGCGCCACCCTCTACTTGCTCTTTTGCAATACTTAGTGCTTCTTCGTACTTTTCTTCCTTAATTAACCGAAGAAATTTTCTAGAACCTGTAACGTTTGTTCGTTCTCCAACGTTGATAAACAAACTCTCTGGTGTTATAATCAAAGGCTCTAATCCTGCTAATACAAGGTTTTTTCTTGTTACTTTTTCTGCCATTTTATTTATTTTTAATTCTAAATCATTTTAAAAACGAAATAGATTTAATCTTTTATCTTATTATTTTGGGCGTGCCCCAAAAGGGTCGGGCTATCCGCTATATCTTTTGTTTCGCTATCGCTTCACAAAAGGATGCCGCTACTATCCCTCACGCAGTTTTGTACTCTGTCATTGCGAGGAACGAAGCAATCCTATTTCTTTGCCCTTATGATGCGATTCCTTTGCGTAATTCCTCTCAACTTGCCAGAATGATCTCCTCTATAGCTTTTTTCTTGGAAAATATTTATTCTCCTTGTGGGCACGAGCATGACGCTCGCGCTCGCAGGGTATTCTCTGTCATTGCGAGGAACGAAGCAATCCTACTAGTTGCTCTCGTGATGCGATTCCGTCGTTCCTCGGAATGACTCACTTGATGCTTTTATTTCTTGAGCACGTTTAGTCTCCTTGTGGACACGAGCTAGACTCTCGCACTCGCAAATGATTTATCCTATTCCAATATTTTTTTTACTGACAAACACCCAATGTCCATTTTCTTTTGTAAAATAATATCTGTCCTTGGTCATAGCTATTCCAATCATTTTTTTAACATCGATAGTCGCTTTGTACTTGTCAACTTTGAAATTTGAAAAACTCACAAACAAAAAATTGATATCATCATTATTAACCTTTACTATCTCTATATTATAATTTGATTTGAAATTAACTAAATCATTTCTATTAATAATGAAACTTGAATTGTAGTCTTTTATATTTTGAACTAAAACAGAATCAATTAACCCTATTTTTATCTGCTCAATTTTAACGTTTTTAAACTCTTCTGAAGTAGGCATTTTACTTGTATCAAAACGCTCAACAGAATCTAACAAAACATTTATATTTTGAATAATTAATTCTCGACCGCTATCAATTTTGATTTCTTGCTTACAACTTGAAAAAAACATCAAACTAAAAAGTACAAATAATGCATTGATTTTTTTTAACATAGCTTCTAATTTTTAATTCATTTCTAAATAAAAAAAGATTTACATCATAACAGTCAAAACTCTCCATTTATAAGTTTAAAACTTTGACAAAGGTTATTAGTGTTTTACATCACCGCAGTCGAAACTCTTGGTTTATAATCCTTAGCAATATCTGCAATCAACTTGATGTGTTGTGGAGTTGTTCCACAACAACCACCTATTATATTTACTAAATTATCGTCTAAATACGTTTTGATTTGGGCTTGCATTTCTTCTGGTGTTTCATCGTATTCTCCAAAAGCATTTGGCAATCCTGCATTAGGATGCGCCGAAACATTAAATGATGTGTTATGAGATAATGTTTGCAAGTATGGTTTCAATAAGTCAGCTCCAAGCGCACAATTGAAACCTACACTTAATAATGGAATGTGTGAAACTGAAACTAAAAATGCTTCAACCGTTTGTCCTGAAAGTGTTCTTCCTGATGCATCGGTAATTGTTCCTGAAACCATGATTGGGATTTCAATATTGCGTTCGTCTTTGACTTCTTCAATAGCAAAAAGCGCTGCTTTAGCATTCAAGGTGTCGAAAATAGTTTCTACAAGTAATATATCGCAGCCACCATCCATCAAGGCTTCTACTTGCTGCTTGTAAGCTTTGCGCAAATCATCAAAAGTTACTGCTCTATACCCTGGATCATTCACATCTGGCGACATACTTGCCGTTCTATTTGTTGGTCCTACTGAACCTGCTACAAAACGAGGTTTCTCTGGATTTCTAGCGGTAAAGTCATCAGCAACTTCGCGAGCAATTTTTGCAGATTGAAAATTCATTTCGTATACAAAATCTTGGAGATGATAATCAGCCATTCCAATAGTGGTACTCGAAAAAGTGTTCGTTTCTATGATGTCTGCTCCTGCATCAAAATATTTAGCATGAACTTCTTTTATCGCTTTGGGTTGGGTCAGTGATAGTAAATCATTATTTCCTTTAAGTGAATGTGGGAAATCTTTAAAACGCTCTCCACGAAAATCTTCTTCGGAGAAATTGTAGCGTTGTAACATAGTTCCCATTGCGCCATCAAGAATAAGAATTCTCTCTTTTATGGCCTTTTGAATATCTGACATAATCGTTTATTTCTTAAAAACCTCTTTGTTATAGAGATCTGTACATTTTATTAATACTAACAAAAATTCAATATATAAACTGCTTAGCCCCGATGGAAACGGCATCCTTTTTATGCTGAATTTATTTCAGTATAAAAAGATACAGTGAACAGCGGGAAAATTATTAGCAAAAAAGCATAATAATTCGCTCCTAAAACTGAAATTAATTCAGTGGGCTAAATATCGATATGTTATCAAGAAAAATTTTGAGAAATACTGCTGTGAGTATTCGTGTGTTATCTATCTTAATTACTGAAATAAATTCAGCATAAAGTAGAATGTAGCACCTTCTTTAAAAGATAAAGGGTTGCTAAGGTTTCATTGGGTCTTTCCCTCCGCCTTTCGTGATAACTGTCAATAAATATATGAACAATGCAAAGTAAAGACATAGCGCTACTACTTGCAAGTAATAACGCTATATTTTTTAACTATTTTATGGGAAATTGTTAAACTATTGCTTTAACCACTGCTTTTGGAGCTTCTTTACGAGTTCCATCAAAGCCGTCTACTCCAGCAACCGTAGTGTATTTTAGAACATATTTCTTACCTGGATTTATGATCTGGTATGCAGCTTGACACATTAAAGTTGCTTCGTGGAAGCCACAAAGTATTAATTTTAATTTTCCTGGATAGATATTTACGTCACCTATTGCAAAAATACCCGGAATATTAGTTTGATAATCTAAAGCATTATTTACTTTGATTGCATTCTTTTCAATTTCTAATCCCCAATCTCCAATAGGACCTAATTTAGGTGTAAGACCAAAAAGTGGAATAAAGAAATCTGTAGCAATTGTTCTTTGTGCTCCGTTTTCATCTAAAACAACCGATTCGATATGTTCGGCGCCATTTATACCGATAACCTCTGCCGGTGTGATTAATCTTATTTTTCCAGCATCTTTTAATTCTTGTACTTTTTCAACAGAATCTAGAGCACCTCTGAATTCGTTTCTTCGATGAACTAACGTTACTTCTGAAGCAATATTAGACAGGAAAATACTCCAATCTAAAGCAGAATCTCCACCTCCAGCGATAACAACTTTCTTATCTCTAAATTCCTCTGGATCTTTTATAAAATATTTAATTCCTTTATCTTCATAGAAATTAATCCCATCAATAAGTGGTTTTCTTGGTTCAAAACTTCCTAAACCACCTGCAATCGCAATTACTGGAGCGTGAAATTGTGTTCCTTTATTAGATGTAACTATAAAAGTTCCATCATCTTGCTTTTCTATTGTTTCTGCTCGTTCTCCTAACGTAAATCCAGGTTCAAACTGCTTAATTTGTTCCATTAAGTTATCAACTAAATCCCCAGCTAAAACTTCTGGAAATCCTGGAATATCGTATATTGGTTTTTTAGGGTATAATTCTGAAAGTTGCCCTCCTGCTTGTGGCAACGCATCTAGTATGTGGCATTTTAACTTTAACAAACCGGCTTCAAAAACAGCAAATAAACCTGTTGGACCAGCTCCTATTATAAGAATATCAGTTTTAATCATTACATTACTATTTATAGTCATTTTTTGAGTTTACAAAGAAACGAATATTTGCTTCTCCTTTTTATGATTTTTATCATTCCTTTAAATCTACAGGAACTTTTTATATATTTTTTAACGTTTCAGTAATCTTATTCATTTTTTCAACTTTTTCTTCAAAGTTTCCTTTCAATGTTTTCCGATATTCATTTAAGTTTTCTACCATTTTATTAATATCATCTGGGATTACTTCTTCAAAAAATTGTCGCAGCCTTTTAGCTGTTGTCGGAGATTTACCATTAGTTGATATAGCAATTTTTACGTTGCCTTTAGTGACAATTCCGCCCAGATAATAATCACACAATTGAGGCGTATCAGCGATATTGCACAGCAAATATCTTTCTCTTGATAAGTTGTAGATCTTCTTATTGACTTCTAAATCATCCGTGCAAGCAATAACCAAATGCCTTTTTTTAAGCATTCTTTTCCTGAATTTTTTCATTGTCAGTTTTACCGAATCATGTTGATGTACTAAATCGACTAATTCTGGTAAAAATCGCGGAGCTACAACTTCAACGATAGCTTTCGGGCTAGATTTTAATAAAAAAGATAATTTTTCTAATCCTACATTTCCGCCGCCAACAATAAGTACATTTAGCTGATGCACTTTTAAAAAAATGGGATACAATTCATTCCTCTCCCCTAACCCCTCTCCGAAGGAGAGGGGAGCCGAGTCGTGAATTTTGGAAAATGATTCTTCTTGTTTCATTACAATCGTATTTTAGAAGAGACAAATTCTTCGTAAAAGCCTTTTAACTTATTACTTTCTTTGACAACTTCACCAATTACGATAATCGCAGGAGAACTCAATTTGTTCTCTGCAACGACTTTTTGAATGCTATCGATTGTTCCAATTCCTACTTTTTCCTGAGGTGTTGTTCCGTTTTGAATAATTGCAACTGCCATTTCTCCTTTAGACACTTTTTGGAATAAAGCAACAATTTCATCTAACTTGCTCATACCCATCAATATTACTACTGTTGCTGTTGATTGAGCCGCTAAAGCAACATCATTAGACAATTTTCTTGTCGAAGTTGTTCCCGTAATTACCCAAAAGCTCTCTGAAACTCCTCTCTTTGTCAACGAAATTCCTTGCATTGCAGGAACCGCAATCGAGGATGAAATTCCAGGAATTACAAATGTGGGAATTCCAAAACTTTCTACGAATTCTATTTCCTCACTTCCTCTTCCAAAAATAAATGGATCTCCACCTTTCAACCGAACCACATGGCCATAAGTCAGCGCATTGTCTACAATTAATTGGTTAATTTCCTCTTGCGTGTATGCATGGTAACCCTTTCTTTTTCCAACAAATATTTTTAATGCGTTTTTAGGTGCAAAAGATAATAGTTCATCATTTGATAGCGCATCGTACAAAACGACATCGGCTTCTGCCAAAGCTTTTGCTCCTTTTATTGTTAGTAAATCTGGATCTCCTGGACCCGCACCAACTAAAGTTACTTGAGGTTTGATTCTATTTTTCATATATTAATTCTTTAGCTCTGAACTCTTCTATAGTATCAAAAAAGGTGATTGCTTGTTGTATGTATTTTTTGGCGAAGGCCTCAGAAGGCTCATTCTTATTGATTTGGAAAACTAAATCTTTGAATGAAGTTTGAAAGGGAATTTTATTTGTTTCTACAAAAACGGTATCAAATAATTCTATTATTCCTGCCTGATGATTCGTTTTTTGGTTTTCAGAAAGTAACAGTGCTTTGGCACCATTTACAAAACCGGAATAGGCGTGATAAATAGCGTCTGACCATTTTTTCTCTTCGAAAGCTTCTCTCGCAAAAGTTAATTTGTCTTTAGCTTCTAATAATAAAGTCGCTACTAAATCAATCACGACGCCAGCACATTCACCAACTCCAACAGCCTTCACGTAATTATCAGCATTTCCCCAATCAACAAAGTCAGCTTCTGTGAGGTTGGTTATATTAGCTAAAGGTTTTAAAATTTCGTAGAAATACTTCTCACCTTTTTCTTCATAATAATTCACAAATGAAGATCCATTTGCATTTGCATCGAAATCATTTAAAATATATCGCAACGCTTCAGGTCCTCGTCGGCTGGGAATTTTGATTACTTTATCAGCAAAACGACCTTTCCCGTTTCTTAGGTTTCCACCACCCAAAAGAACTTGCAAAGCAGGAGCAACTAATTTTCCAGCATTAATTGACATTCCTTGAAAACCAATTGCTGACATATTATGTTGTCCGCAAGCATTCATACAACCGCTAATTTTAATTTCAATTTCGCTGTTGTTTTTATAGTAAGGATATTCGGCTTCAATAACTTTCTCAAGTTCTTCTGCAATTCCGGTGCTGCTTGCGATTCCGAGATTACAAGTATCAGTCCCTGGACAAGCGGTGATATCAGCAGTAGAATTATATCCTAGAGCGACCATATCTAATTTAGCCAATTCTTGATAAAAGAAAGGAAGATTTTCGTCTTTTACATTCCTAATAACAATATTCTGACGCAGTGAAAAACGCAATTCATTGGCCGCATAATTTTTTATTAAGTCTGCTAAAATTCTCGCTTTGTCCGTATAAAAATCACCTAAAAGTACTTTGATACCTATAGCAACATATCCTTTTTGTTTTTGCGGGATAACATTAGATTTTTTCCACTTTTCATAAGCGGAGGCATCCGTAATCGTAACTTTTGGCACTTCCAATAAAGTTTCTGGAATAGTTTCATCAAATCCTGCAATGTCGATTTCGTATGTCTCAAAAGCGATTGCTTTTTTCTCTTTTTCAACCAATTCTAGAAAAGCTTCTTTTCCTATATCTTTGATTAAAAACTTCATACGTGCTTTCATTCTTTTATTGCGTTCCCCATGTCTATCAAAAACGCGAATGATACCTTCAGCCGTTGGAACAATTTCGTTTGCGGGAATAAAATCGCTTAAAAGTTCTGCGTGAATAGGTTGAGAACCTAATCCACCACCAAGCATCACTTTGAATCCTCTTTTTCCATTAACAATTTTTGGAATAAATCCTAAATCATGTAAATAACTTAGAGCAGTATCTTCATCAGACGAAGAAAATGAAATTTTGAATTTACGTCCCATTTCTTGGCAAATAGGATTTCGCAACAAATATTGAAACATTCCGTGCGCATAAGGAGACACATCAAAAGGTTCGTTGACATCAACACCCGCTAATTCGCTCGCTGTAATATTACGAACCGTATTTCCACAAGCTTCACGCAATGTGATATCATCTTTAGCTAAATTTGCCCAAAGTTCAGGTGTTCTGTCTAGACTGACATAGTGAATTTGGATATCTTGACGAGTGGTAATATGCAAACGGCCTGTTGAATATTCATCAGAAACTTTTGTAATACGCACTAATTGCTCGCTAGTAACTTTTCCAAAAGGTAATTTAATGCGTATCATTTGAACTCCTTCTTGGCGCTGACCGTAAATTCCTCGTGCTAAACGAAGACTGCGAAAACGTTCTCCATCAATTGTTCCGCCACGAAAAGCATGAATCTTTTTTTCTAAATCAATTATTTCTTTTTCGACGATTGGATTTTCTAATTCTGTTCTAAAACTTTGCATTTCCTAGTATGATTTTTCCTCCCCCCGACCCCCTCCAAAGTAGAGGGAGCCGTTATGGAAAGTGGTTGTCTTAAATGGTTGTTTATTCCGAGGCGGTTTAGGAGGATCTACTTTATAAAACCAACTCCAGCAGTAGTATTTGTGGATGCATCAATTAAGATAAAAGCGCCATTTGATTTATTATCGTTGTAAGAATCAAAATAAAGAGCTTTACTCAATTTAATTGTGACTTCTCCAATTTCATTAATAGATAATTGAGTAGCTGGCGTAGCACCTGAATAATCAGTTGCGATAACGTTTTTAACACTATCAATTTTAGCTAAAACTCTATTTGTGTTATGCTGAATATAATATTTAGCTCCTGCAAATAATTTTTTGCTGTCCATCCAGCAAACGGTTGTAGTGATGTCTTTTTCTATTCTAGGAAGTTCATCTGATTTTACAATCATGTCTCCTCTAGTGACATTAATATCATTTTCTAATTCAAGAGTAATGGAAGAACCAACGCTTGCTTCACTAAATTGTTTATCGAAAAAGTGAATTTTCGTCACTTTAGATTCGGTTAACGAAGGAAGAACTGTCACAGCATCTCCAACTTTGATATTATTACCGTATAATTTACCAGCATATCCTCTAAAATCGTGGTATTCTTCTGTCTTAGGACGGATTACCGTTTGTACAGGAAAACGTGCTTTTCCATTATCATAGATATCTTTTGACTCTAATCCTTCCAAATGTTGTAGAATAGTTTGTCCAGTGTACCAAGGCATTTTTCCTAATGTTTCTACCACATTATCTCCTGTTAAAGCACTTAATGGAATGTAACTTACATTTTGTTCTTTGTAGCAGCTTTTTTTATTTAACGCTTGAAAATCTTCTTTGATTTTGTTGTACACTTCTTCAGAATAGTCAACTAAATCCATTTTATTTACGGCAACAATTACATCTTTTACTCTCAATAAATTATTGATAAAAAAGTGACGGTAGGTTTGCTCAATAACTCCTTTTCTAGCGTCAATCAAAATAATTGAAACTTGAGAAGTAGAAGCTCCCGTTACCATGTTTCTTGTATATTCTACATGACCTGGCGTATCCGCAATGATGTAACTTTTCTTGGCTGTCGAAAAATAAATATGCGCTACATCAATTGTAATTCCTTGTTCTCTCTCAGCAACTAATCCGTCAGTTGCTAGCGAAAAATCAAGATAATCATATCCTTTTTGCTTGCTGCTTTTTTCGATTGCTTCTAATTTATCTGATGTTAAAGATTGTGTATCATACAATAATCTCCCAATTAAAGTGCTTTTTCCATCATCTACACTTCCTGCTGTTGCTATTTTTAAAACTTCCATCAGTTTTTGTTTTATTTTAAATATTGAATTCTAAACTTTATTTTAAATGTTGAATTTTAAATGCATCAGAAATAATTCAAACATTCATAATTTATAATTTAAAATAATTTCCTAAAAGTATCCTTGTTGTTTTCTTTTCTCCATTGCTGCTTCCGAACGTTTGTCATCAATTCTAGCACCTCTTTCAGAAATAGTTGATGTCCTAATTTCGCCGACAACCTCAGTAATTGTTGCAGCGTAAGAATCAACTGCAGCAGTGCAACTCATATCTCCCACAGTCCTGAAACGAACAATTCTTTCTTCGATTTCTTCATCTTCTTCTTGGTAAACAAAAGGAGAATGAGACCAAATCAATCCATCTCGCATAAAAACTTTGCGTTTATGTGAAAAGTAAATAGATGGAATTTCAATTTGTTCTTGTTCGATATAACTCCAAACATCCAGCTCTGTCCAGTTTGAAATTGGGAAAACTCGAACATTTTGACCATTTTCAATTTTGCCATTTAGCAAATCAAATAATTCAGGACGTTGATTTTTTTCATCCCATTGACCAAAATCATCACGAACAGAAAAAATGCGTTCTTTAGCTCTCGCTTTTTCTTCATCGCGACGCGCACCACCAATGCAAGCATCAAATTTAAATTCTTCAATTGCATCAAGAAGTGTAGTCGTTTGCAAACTATTTCTACTCGAATATTTTCCTGATTCCTCAACAACTTTACCTTCGTCGATAGCATCTTGAACATTTCGAACGATAAGTTCTAAACCTAATTCTTTAACCAATCGGTCTCTAAACTCGATAGTTTCTGGAAAATTATGTCCAGTATCAACATGTAACAATGGAAAAGGAATTTTAGCTGGGAAAAATGCTTTTTGAGCTAATCGCACTAAAGTAATTGAATCCTTTCCACCTGAAAAAAGCAAAACCGGTTTGTCAAACTGAGAAATAACTTCTCTAAATATATATATCGCTTCGCTTTCTAAAGCATTTGTTTTTAATGTCGTACTCATTTTTCTTTGTTTAAAAGTTTAAGGTTAAAAGTTCAAGGTTAGTATAGCCTCGTCTAAAATCTCTCACTAGTATCATATTTTATATTCTCTTTGTTCTTTACTCTTTCTTCGCCTCATGCAAACCACATTCTTTATGGCTGGATTCCCACCACCATCTTCCTGCTCGAATATCTTCTCCTGCAGCAATCGCTCTGGTGCAAGGAGCGCAACCAATGCTTATAAATCCTTGTTTGTGTAAAACATTTTGTGGCACATTATGATGATCAATATAGTGTTGAACTTCTTCTAACGTCCATTTCAATAACGGATTGAATTTGATGATCTTGAAATGCGCATCATATTCAAAAAAATTCAAATCATTCCTATTGTCTGATTGCTCTGCTCTCAAGCCTGTAATCCAAATTTTATTCCCACTTAATGCTTTGGTTAGCGGTGCTACTTTTCGAATAAAACAGCATTCTTTTCTATTTTCAATACTTTCATAAAAACTGTTCGGACCTTTTTTATTCAGTAATTCTTCTACAGCGACAGACTCAGGAAAGTAAACTTTAATCTCTTTTTTATATTTTTTCAATGTTTTATGAAATACATCATAAGTTTCCTGAAACAATCGGCCTGTATCCAAAGTAAAAATGGTGATTGGCAAATCTTCAGCAGTAATTAGCGCAGTGATTACTTGATCTTCTTGCCCAAAAGAAGTTGAAAAAACTATTTCGTTTTGAAATTCAGAAGCTAAAAAACGTAACGTCTCGTCTATTGAGAAGTTTTTCGTTTTTTCACTTAATTGCTGTGCTAGTATTATACTCATTATAGTATGTTATTTTAAATCTATTACCCTATCGGAATAGTAGATTGAATTGCAAATGTAATATATAATTTTAGAAAACAAAATAAAAAAATTATTTTATTCTATTTTAGTTCGCTTCTTAGCGCTTGACAGCAAAGGCTTTGAAGAGATTAAGCATTATTTTTATGGAATTCTTAAACAGCAACAATTATTTTATTATATCCTCAAAAAATAGTTTGTCAGTTTACATTTGACGTAATTCTAACTAAAATATATTAATTACTCTACTTTCCCGATAGGATGATTATAAAATATTATTATTTTTGTCGAAAAAAAAATTTTATGGATTTCTAATTCGGTTTAGTAATTGCAGGATTAGTTGTGGGTTTCATTGTAGGCATGACAGGTGTAGGCGGTGGCTCTTTGATGACTCCTATCTTATTATGGTTTGGAATTCCACCTACAACCGCAGTTGGCACTGATTTATTGTATGCAGCTTTTACTAAAATGGGCGGTATCTATGTCCATCATAAAAAACAAAACATCAATTGGTCTATTACGGGTTGGCTATCGCTAGGAAGTGTTCCAGCGGCTTTACTAACATTGTGGATTTTACACAGTATAAAAACCGATGTAACCGCACTAAACGATATAATAAAATACGGATTAGGTTGGGCGCTTATCCTTACGTCAATAGCGATTTTATTTAAAAAGAAATTATTGATATTGTCTCAAAAACACGCTGGCAATAAATTTCATAGCGAAAGTAAAACGCGCAATTTATTGACAGTCGCAATTGGAATATTACTTGGCGCAACAGTTACACTAACATCAATTGGAGCGGGAGCTTTGGGAACTGTCACTTTGTTTTTCCTTTATCCTCTTCTAGCAACTCCACGATTAGTAGGAACTGAAATTGCTCACGCTGTTCCGCTAACACTTGTTGCTGGTTTAGGACACGCTTCAATGGGAAACTTAGATTTAGGCTTGTTGGGACAATTATTGCTGGGCTCTCTACCTGGAATTTATTTTGGAAGCATGCTTAGCGGAAAAGTTCCTGATTTGTTTTTGAGAAATGCAATCGCTATCATGCTATTTATGGTGGGATATAAATTGCTTTTTTAGTTTTTAGGTTTTGCGATGCGGTATTTTAATTACTAAGAAAGTACTTCCTTTTTTAATCCATATAAGACATTTAAGAAAATATAATCGATCGGTATTTTTTATTACCGAGATCCTTTAAAATGTTATTTCGTAAAAGAATTTGAAACTGAAATCGGTTTTTTTGCGTGAGGGATTGCAGTGGAGCTCTTTATTTATTGGGTTTCGTTTGAAAAACGAGACTTACTAAATAAAAGCGGGAACGTAAAGCCCGACCCGAAGTTGCGAGGAGGAACGACGAAGTAAACTGCGGGACACGCCCAAATAAATGGTATTGAAATAATGAATTAAAAGGCGATATCAGCGAGTGTGTTACTTTCCAATATCTGTAACGTATTATCACGAACATCAATCATTAGTTTGCGAACAGCACATGCCACCTCATCTTTACAATCATCACACTTTTCATAGAAATTGTGACTTGCGCAAGGCAAAAGTGCTATGGGTCCTTCTAAAATTCGGTAGACATGAGCCATATTGATATCTTTGGGATCTTTGATCAAATAGTATCCACCACCTTTACCTTTTTTAGCACCTAAAAACCCCGAATGACGAAGTAATAACAAAATACTTTCTAAAAACTTTAATGAAATATTTTCGCTTTTTGCTATTTCAGCAATTTGAATAGGAGTGTTGTTCTCCTGACGAGCCAAAAAAGTCATTGCTTTTATTCCGTATTTTGTTTTTTTTGAAAGCATTTTTAACTATTGTTGATTGAGGATTAACGATTTTAGATCTTTAAAAAATTAGTATCGTATTTTTTAATTTTTGGCACCAACACCAAATCTACAATCAAAAATCGTTAATCACAAATCTAAAATCTTACGCAAGCGCCTGCTTTAAATCAGCAATCACATCTTTTACAGTTTCTAACCCAACTGAAACACGAACTAAACCATCTGTGATACTTACAGCTAATCTTTCTTCAACTGATAATTTACTATGCGTTGTTGAAGCAGGATGCGTTACAATTGTTCGCGTATCGCCTAAATTAGGTGACAATGAACATAATTTAATTTTATCCAAAAATGCTCTTCCCGCTTCAAGACCTCCTTTGATTTCAAATGCTACAATGTTTCCACCTAAACTCATTTGTTTTTTTGCAATTTTACATTGCGCGTGAGACTTTAAAAAAGGATATTTTACCTGGTTGACATTAGGATGACTTTCTAAAAACTCTGCTACTTTAAGCGCGTTTTCGCAATGTTTTTCTACTCGAACGGCCAATGTTTCTAAACTTTTTGAAAGTACCCAAGCATTAAATGGTGATAAAGATGGCCCTGTGAGTCTAGAAAATAAATATATTTCTTTAATCAAATCAACATCCCCCACAGTTACTCCTCCCAAAACTCGTCCTTGACCATCAATTAGTTTAGTTGCGGAGTGAACGACTAAATGCGCTCCCCATTTTATAGGCTGTTGAATGTAAGGTGTAGCAAAGCAATTATCAATTATTAAAATCAAATTGTGCTTTTTAGCTATGTCTCCTAGTAACTCCAAATCTATAATATCAATTGCGGGATTGGTAGGCGATTCTGCGAAAAGTATTTTTGTATTGGGCTTTATGAAACTTTCAATAGTTTCTGGTTTGTTGATATCAAAATAAGAGGTCTCAATATTCCATTTCGGGAAGTATTTCATAAAAAGAGAATGAGTCGCTCCAAAAACGCTTCCTGCTGACACGATGTGATCACCAGAGTTTAACAAAGCTCCTAAAGTAGAATATACCGCTGCCATACCTGAAGCAAAGGCATAACCGGCCTCAGCCCCTTCCATTTTACAAATTTTATTTACAAATTCGTTGGTATTTGGGTTACTGTATCGGCTGTAGATATTTCTATCCTTTTCTTCTGCGAATGATGCTCGCATATCTTCGGCATCTTCAAAAACAAAACTAGATGTTAAGTATAAAGGCACTGAATGCTCTAAATATTGTGTTCTTTCTATTTGATTGCGGATCGCTTGGGTTTCAAATCCAAATTCTTCTTCGTTCATATAAGTTGTATTTTCCCCACCCCAGCCCTTCCGCTGCGGCGGAGAGGGAGCCGAGACTAGAGTGTTATTATTTAAAAAATCAGCAATTATTTATAAGTTGCTAGTTCCCCCTTCGTGTGTTAAGGGGATTCCATTCAAAACCACTTTGTAATGAACAGTAGCTGTTGGTTCTAAAGTTTTCGAAACCGAGCAATATTTCTCGAAAGAAAGTTGTGCGGCTCTCGCTGCTTTTTCAGGAATAATTTCACCTTCTAAGTGAAAAACAACGTGAATGTCTTTAAAAGGCTTTGCCTCTCCTACTTGGACTCTTTCGCCATCAACCTCAGCTTTAAACGAAGTAATTTCTTGACGTTGCTTTTTTAGAATCGAAATCATATCTATGGCGCTACATCCAGCTACTCCCATTAATATCAATTCCATGGGACTTGGCCCCATATCATTGCCTCCAAATTCTGGACGACTGTCTACGTTTACTATATGTCCACGTTCGTTTTTTAATTCGAAATGGAAATTGTCGTTTACTCTATTTAATGTTACTTTCATAATATCCCCTCCCCAACCCTCCCCGAAAGGGAGGGAGCCAAGACCGGAGGTATGTCCCTTTTATACTTATTTATATTTTCTTTATTCCCCCTTCGGGGGTTAGGGGGATTTTATCCCTTATCCGACAATCTCAAAATATCTCCAAAAACTCCTCTCGCTGTTACCGCTGATCCAGCGCCCGCTCCTTGAATTACAATTGGTCGATCTCCATAAGACTCTGTGTAAATTTCGAAGAAAGAATCAGAACCTTTCAATCCTCCTAATGCAGTATCTGAAGGAACTGAAACTAATTTCACTTCCAGTATTCCTTTATCATGCTGCAAATCTCCAGACAATTCGCCTATATATCTTAGAACATGATTCGGTTTTTGGTCCGCTTTTATTTTATTATAAATAGGATCAAATTCCTTGAGTTTTGTTAAAAAATCAGCAACATCACCTTCACGTAAATGTTCTGGTATAAGATTTTGGATTTTAATTTCTTCAAATTCATTTTGCAAATCTAGTTCTCTTGCTAAAATCAACAATTTTCTTCCTACATCATTACCGCATAAATCTTCTCTTGGATCTGGCTCCGTGTAACCGTTTTCAATTGCTTCTTTTAAAATTTCACTAAATGGAGCATCTTTTGCAGAGAAATTATTAAATAAATAGCTTAACGTTCCACTAAATACACCTTTAATTTTAGTGATGTTTTCACCTGATAGGTGTAATAATTTTATTGTATCAATCAAAGGTAATCCAGCACCTACGTTAGTTTCATACAAATAATTTTTCTGGTTTTCGGCTAGCGAATTTCTTAGATCTTTATAAAAACCATAGCTTAAGGTGTTTGCTACTTTATTCGACGAAATTAAATCGAAGCTGCTTTCTACAAGCGGAATATAATTTTCGACAAATGCAGCACTTGCTGTATTATCGATTGCAATCAAATTTTCTAAATGATGTTCATTTGCATAAGCAATAACGTCTTCCATCTTGTACGGAATTCCTTGATCTTGAATTTGATTTTTCCATTCTAAAGAAACACCATTTTTGTCTAAAAGAATTTTTTTAGAATTGGCAATAGCAAAAACATTTAGTTTAATATGTTTCCTTTTATCAATTGCTTCAGCAGACTCTAAAATTTGATTAATTAAAGTTCCTCCTACCAAACCATGACCAAAAATAGCAATATTTATTTTCTTTGAAACTCCAAAAATCTCGCCGTGAATAACATTTAATGCTTTATAAAGTTCTGTTTTCTTAACCACTAAACTCACGTTTTTACCCGTAACAGTATTGTTGAAAAGTATTGGAATTATTTTGTTCTTAATTAAAGCAGTATACGGCTTATGGAACGTACTTAAATCTTGGCCTATTATAGAAATTACCGAGACATTATCGACTACAGTAATTTTATTTACATCCTTAGAATAGAAATCATTTTCAAATTCCTTTTCTAATTCGATCATAGCCTTAGTGGCTTTATCAGCTGCAACGACCAATCCAATTCCTCTTTCTGACGAACCTTGAGAAATGATACTTACACTAATGTCATTATCGCCCATTACTTTAAAAATACGAGCATCTACACCTGTTTTTCCTAATAATCCTCTTCCTTCAAGATTCACTAGAGCTACATTTTTTAAAACAGAAAGTGTTTTTATACCAGCTCCTGCAGCATTAGCAGTAATTAAAGTTCCTTTATTTTCGTGATTGAAAGTATTTAAAATACGAAGCGGGATATTTTTTTCTAATAAAGGAATGATAGTCTTAGCATGTAAAATTGTTGCTCCAAAATTAGCCAACTCATTAGCTTCATTAAAAGTCAGGTGATCTATCTTCTTAGCATCTAGAACTAAATCTGGATTTGCAGTATATATTCCATCAACATGCGTGAAATTTTGTAGTTCCTCAGCATTGATGAAATTTGCTATTAGTGAAGCTGTGTAATTACTTCCATTTCTACCTAAAGTAGTGGTCTCCTGTTTTGCATTTGCACCAATAAAACCTGTAATTACTAAAACGGCATCTTCATTTTCTTTAAAAATCTGGATGATATTCTTTTTCGAAGCAGCTTCAATAGGTTGAGCATCCCCAAAATTCGAATCTGTCACTATCAATTCACGGGTATCGGCGAATTTTGCAAGAATACCTCTTTCGTTCAATAAAAACACAAGTAATTTAGCAGAAAGCACTTCTCCTTGCGCTAAAATTTGATCTTGAATTTTAGTGCTGTAATCGCCTATTAAACTTACGCCTTCAAAAAGCTTATCTAATTTTTCAAATTCAACAGAAAAATCAATTGATTCAAATCCATCTTTTTGATATTTTTTAAAACTCTCAAGAAGTGGTTTGTAATTACCATTTTTTACAGCGATGGTTAAAATATCATCTAGCTCATCAGTAGCTTTTCCTCTTGCTGATACAACAACTGCAACTTTTTCTTCTTGCTTTATTTTACTTTCAATAATATTTAGAACCGTATTAATCCCTTCACCGTTTGCTAAAGATTTTCCACCAAATTTTAATATTTTCATTTGTTTTTTATTTTTGAAGACTACTTCTAATAAATTGTCTAATTGTTCGTATTCCATCAAGAAAGCATCGTGTCCATGCTGCGAGTCAATCTCACTATAGAATACATTATTTTTAAATTTTTTAATATCGTTGTATGTTTCTTTATTCTCCTTTGCCGTAAAAAATAAATCAGAATTGATTCCTACGATATAAATATTGGCATCGACTTTAGAAATCAGTGATTCTAAAGATTCTCGATTCCGAGTGATATCAATCGTTTTTAATAGTTGATTCATCATCTTGTACGCAGCTAACTGAAATCTTTTCTCCAATTTTTCTCCGTGATAATTCAGCCAACTCTCTACTTGAAAGGTTTCAAGTTGTACATTGATATCTCTATTAAATTTTTCTTTAAAAGATTCAGGAGTTCGGTAGCACAACATTGCGTGAATGCGCGCGTCTTCTATAGGTTTCTTGGAATTGTTTAATATTTGCTCTTGCAAGTAACAGTTAGCAATCAACCAATCAGTAGCTTTCCAATCGGTAGCAATGGGAATAAAATTTTGTGTTAGTTTTGGTTCTAAGGCTAAAATTTCCCAACCTATTCCTCCTCCTACAGATCCACCGATAAGCGCAAAAAGTTGATCAACTTTTAAGACACGAAGTCCTTCCAGAAAAATTTTAGCAATATCTCTGGCAATAAAATCTCTGTAATTCTCGATTGTAGCTGAATTAAAACCATTACCTGGAACATCAAAAGCGATGATTGTATATTTTCTAGTATCGATTGTTTTATCAACTCCTACTATTTCATTCCACCAACCAGATTCTCCTATTACCTGTGAGTTTCCAGTTAAAGCGTGATTGATTAAAATTATAGGAGCGGTGTGCAAAGCAGCACCAAAAACCTGATAACTTAAGTTAAGTGTAGCATAGAAAGCACCATTATGTGTGGTGAAATCTTGTAATGTAATTAATGAAGGTTTATTTTCCAATTTCAAATCTTTAATGATTTTTGATTTGTGTCTGGAAATATTAGAAAGAAAGCTAGATGTTAGGTGTCTAGACGAATTCTTATTGTTATCTTTCCATGTAACTGAAATAATTTCAGTTCGAGGTAGAATGCAGCACCTTCTTCGATAAATCGAAGGGTTGCTAAGGCTTCATCGGGTCTAATCCCTCTGCCTTTCTTTATAACATTTCAATACAAGTGTGAACTTAAAGCAGCAAATTAACTGTAATTATTTTTAAAAACAAAACTTTTGCCTCTTTTGATTCCTAATTTTTACATTCTAAAAATGAAAAGTACACTGCCTATTCTCGCAAAATAAATATAACGATAGATTTTACAATCTCTAATTTGAATAAGCAGTGCACGTTTTTTCTACTTTAAAATGGAGGAAATTAAAATCCCGTTTTTTAAATAAATAAAGTTTCATTCTCTTTTGAATACATTAAAAAAAGCAATGAATTTGGCACTTTTGTCTGTGATAAATTATCATTTATTGAAACTCCGAATCTAGAATCGATTAACTCATTTATAAAGTCATTACTCTTCTTTCTTTTATTTCTGAAATTAAGATTTTTTAATAACTGAAATGTTTTTGCTACGTACTTAGTGGCACTCATAATTAATTAGTTGTTAGGTTTATAATATTCATTTTTTTACTTATTTCATTTATTTCTAAAAGCAAAAACCCTTTTAGATTTATATCCAAAAGGGTTTTAAGCTATGCTTTAAACTTTCACATTTGGATTTAACAGACATTCATACGCAGCATCATAATGACACAAATTATTTTTGTGACTGCTAGCTTGCTACTATTATGATTTTTTATTCTATTCATCTGTTTTGACTATATTCTATTAAAAAAATGTTACACGACTATTTATAAAAAAAGCCTCCCGTTACCTGGGAAGCTTATTTATTATAATTTCGATTTAAAATTACGCAATAAACTACCCTCAGGATTTATCCTGACCGACCATAAACGTATTACTAATTTTAAATTCCATGTTTATTTTTTATTTACTCAAATATCGAAATTATTTTCGCATTCTCCTAATGTGATTAACGGATTTAACGGATTAATAACTTTAAATTAATATTCCTTAATTTTCATAACAATCAGCCTTTCAATTTGTTTATCATTTAAGCGATTATACTTATGCGCTCTACTGATTCTTCTTTTCAGAGACTCCCATTTTTGCTGCATATAAGGATATATTGATAGTGACTTACTATTTCCTTCAACTGATTTATTGTAATGCTTTTTATATTCTTTAAAATAGTTAAAATAATCATCTAGATATTTATCCCATTTGTGATCTCCAATTCTATTATTCACTTTGGTCGAATTTTCCATTGTATCCAATAATTCTTTTGATTCCATAATAAAATTTTAGTTTAATTATTTATAAATACCCACATTACGTTATAATCAAAAAGAGAAGCTAACAAGATAGTTATTCGCTCTTTTTTCTTGTTCAGCAAATTTAGTTTAATCTTTTGCTAAAAAGGTTACACAATTAGTTTTAAAACTTATATAATTTCTTACCAATTTTATTGCTTTCGTAGGGAATTATATTTCGATGTTGACAAGTCAAATATTTTCTCTTATATAACTCATCAATCATATAAAAAAAGACTTCTGAATTTACAGAAGTCCTTCATTTAAAATTTAAACATTCAAAGAAAAACAGGTTTCTCTTTAAACTAGCTGAGCCTGTTTTATATTTTCAAATACTTGTTTTAGGTCTTGAATTAGATCTTGAATATCTTCTAAACCAACAGATAATCTAATTAAGTCATTTGGAACTCCTGCAGCAATTTGCTCCGTTGCTGATAATTGTTGGTGCGTTGTACTTGCCGGATGTATTATTAAAGATTTTGTATCGCCAATGTTAGCTAGAAGTGAGAATACTTTAGTTTCATCCGCTACTTTTTTAGCTGCTTCAAAGCCACCTTTTAAACCAAAAGTTACTACTCCACTTTGACCTTTAGGTAAATATTTCTGCCCTAAATCATAATACTTACTAGACATCAATCCAGGGTAATTTACCCAAGCAACCTCTTCGTGACTTTCTAACCATTCGGCTAAAGCCAAAGCATTTTCGCTATGTCTTTGAATTCTAATTGGCAAAGTTTCTAAACCTTGAATTATTTGAAAAGCATTAAAAGGGCTTAAGGCTGCTCCAAAATCTCGCAAGCCTTCAATTCTCACCTTGGCTATAAAAGCCGCTCTACCTAAAGCCTCGTGATACACTAAACCGTGGTAACCAGCAGAAGGCTCTGTGAATTCAGGAAATTTACCATTAGTCCAATCAAAGTTTCCTGCATCAATGATCACTCCACCTAAGGAAGTTCCATTTCCTGTGATATATTTTGTTAACGAGTGAATCACAATATCAGCACCATGGTGAATTGGATTCAATAAATAAGGAGAAGCGACAGTATTGTCCACTATAAAAGGAACCTTCGCCGCTTTAGCTTCATCTGAAATGGCTTTCAAATCGAGGACGTCTAACTTTGGATTACCCAAAGATTCTACAAAAAATGCTCTGGTATTTTCTTGAACTGCATTTTTAAAATTTTCAGTATCAGATGGATCTACAAAAGTGGTTGTAATACCTAAACGTGGAAGGGTAACATTAAATAAATTAAACGTTCCTCCGTATAAACTGTTAGATGCTACAATGTGATCGCCAGCTTTCAGCAATACTAGTAGCGCCGTAGTAATTGCTGCAGTTCCTGAAGCTGTAACCACTGCTCCAATTCCACCTTCTAAAACTGCTAATCGCTGTTCTAGAATATCGTTAGTTGGATTATTTAATCTCGTGTATATAAATCCTGGCTCTTCAAGACCGAAAACTTTAGCTGCGTGCTCTGAGTTGTTAAATACGTAAGAGCTTGTTTGATAAATAGGAACTGCTCTTGTTCCTGCTGTTTTTGTTACGTCATGTCCTGCGTGTAATGCATTTGTTTCAAATTTTTGTGTGCTCATAATTTTTAGATTTTAATAGTGTAGTTGGTATTTTTATTAATAGTTGATTTTAAATAATTGATTTTAAATTTTTAAAGCAGTTCCAGTTTTAAACTGTCATTAATCTTATTTCCAAAAAAAAACCCCTGCTTTTAGCAGAGGTTCTAATTATATATTTTAAAATTTAAAATTATACAATAGTGCACTCTGCGGAATACTCCGGCATCATAAAACACATATTGATAGCAATTAAATTCATATTTTTAATATTTAATACTGCAAATCTGCAACCTATTTTTGAATTAACCAAATAAAAATGTAAAAAAATAATATCCCTATAGAATTAGTAGGATTTGTTAAACTTTCTTAAATTAAATTAAAAAAACAAAAGTATAATTTACAATTCAAAATGGTTTCATACATTTGCACTCGAATACAGAGGAAAAATTTGAACTGATTGCAACCTCTTCATAATGAAACCAATTCATTGTGGATGCTGAAAAATTTTCAGTAGAAAAAATGCTAAAGCAGAAACTCTCCTTTAGTCCTTTTCAGCAATTATTTTTTCTCGTTTAATTTAAAATAATAATATTATGGCCTATTTATTTACGTCAGAATCTGTAAGCGAAGGACATCCAGACAAAATTGCAGATCAAATTTCAGACGCACTAATCGATAACTTTTTAGCATTTGATGCTGATTCAAAAGTAGCTTGCGAAACTCTTGTAACTACTGGTCAAGTTATTTTGGCTGGCGAAGTAAAATCAAATACTTATCTAGACGTACAACATATAGCTCGTGAAGTAATCAGAAAAATTGGTTACACAAAAAGTGAATACATGTTTGAAGCTAATTCATGCGGCATTCTTTCAGCTATTCATGAGCAATCTGCTGATATTAATCAAGGTGTAGACAGAGCAAATCCTGAAGAGCAAGGTGCAGGTGATCAAGGAATGATGTTTGGTTATGCCACTAATGAAACAGATAATTACATGCCATTAGCACTAGATTTATCTCACAAATTATTGCAAGAATTAGCCATACTAAGACGTGAAAATAATGAAATCACTTATTTGCGTCCTGATGCAAAATCACAAGTGACTTTAGAATATAGCGACGATAATAAACCTACTCGTATTGATGCTATTGTAATTTCTACGCAACATGATGATTTTGATGAAGAAGCTACAATGCTTGCTAAAATTAAAAAAGATATTGTTGAAATATTAATTCCTAGAATTATAGCAAAAAATCCAGCTCACGCTCATTTATTTAATGATAAAATTCAGTATCATATTAATCCAACAGGGAAATTTGTAATAGGTGGACCTCATGGAGATACTGGACTTACAGGTAGAAAAATTATTGTTGATACTTATGGAGGAAAAGGTGCTCACGGTGGTGGTGCGTTTTCAGGAAAAGATCCAAGTAAAGTTGACAGAAGTGCAGCTTATGCTACACGTCATATCGCTAAAAACTTAGTGGCTGCAGGTATTGCTGATGAGATTTTAGTACAAGTTTCTTATGCAATTGGTGTAGCTAAACCAATGGGTATTTTTATAGATACTTATGGAACTTCAAAAGTTGACCTAACTAACGGTGAGATTGCTAAGAAAGTAGAGGCTATCTTTGATATGCGTCCGTACTTTATTGAGCAAAGATTAAAATTAAGAAATCCAATCTATAGTGAGACTGCTGCTTATGGTCACATGGGTCGCACACCAGAAACAGTTACAAAAACGTTTTCTGCTCCAGGTGGTTTAACAAAGACAGTTACTGTTGAATTATTTACTTGGGAAAAATTAGATTTCGTAGATAAAATTAAAGCTGCGTTCGGTCTATAATTAATCATTTTTACTTTTGATTTTTTCGAAGAAAGGAAAAATAAAACCGCACTCCATTTGGATTGCGGTTTTTTTTTGGATCCAAATCAAAAACAAAAAATTTATCCTCCAATCATTCGTCAGTTATATAAAATGAAAAAGCCGCCATTTCAATTAAGAAATGACGGCTTTTATATAGTATTTAAGTTTGTAATTAAAACTTATAAGTGATTCCGATTTTTGCACCACTTACAACATTACCGCCACCAACTTGAAGGTTTAAACCAAAATTGTCACTAAAGAAATAACGACCACCAACTTGTAATCCTAAACCAAAGTTATCTTCATCATCGTAATTGAATGAATTACCATTCGATTTTGTATTCCAGCTGTAATAATTTAAATTAGCTCCAGCGTAAAAATCCCATTCACTAGGAATATTTAATACTTCATTAAAATGGTAATTTCCATTTGCTTGAACTCCTAAAATAGAACTTTTTATTCTTGTAGACGCATAAGTTTGATTGTAAGACTGGTAAGATAATTCTCCACCTAAAGTCCAGTTTTTAGCAATACCAAAATCAAGACCTACATAAACAGGTGTTCCCCATCCAGATGTTCCAACTCCAGCGTTTAATTGAATTCCTCCTTCTTCCAAAGGAGCTTGAGCATTTGCAAAACTAAAAGCGCATACAGCTAATAAAAGAGCGATTTTTTTTATAATAAAAATTTTAAGTTAAAAATAATGTTATTTCTCCTACTTCGGAATTTATGGTGCAAAAGTAGTATTTATCTAATAAATAAACGTATTAAAAGTAAAAAAAGTATTACGGCAGCGATTATATGTTGTATTTCAAAGAAAACAGTACGTATCTAGGCTGAACGGAATATTGTGATGTTCTTGTTGCAAATTGACTAAAGTTATCATCGTTCAAAGAAGTAGTATTTAATAAGTTTGTTCCACTAACTTTATATTCCATCTTTCCGCCTTTCTTTTGATAGATTAGACTTGCCGTCAAGAAATCATATTCATAATTTACGCTTTTACTATTGTTGTAATAATGGTAGAACTCATATTCAGTTACAAATGAAAAGCTTTTCAAAAAGAAATAATCTAGTTTAGCAAATGGCCTTTCGGTGTAAAAAGTGCTGTTATTGTAATCGTTTTTAACAAGATTGTATCCTAATTCGATATTAGGCATGTTTTTATAATTCGTAGAAGCTTTAAAAGTATAACTCTGAGTGAAACTTTCTTTTGTTGATATCTGATTGTTTTGAATATTATTAAACTTAGACCAATTCAAATTAGCGCTTAGAGATGCTTTGTAATTCTTTAAAAATGACCTACCATATGAACCATTACCAAGAATCGTTTCATCAGCAAAATCAGAATTGAAAGGAGACGATGTTTGATTCACTCCGTTAAAAATAGCTCTAGTTTTTATAGCATCGATTCTTTTCGAATAAGTAGCAAATGCTGTAATGTTTTCGAAATTAAACATGTTATATTTAAAATAACGCAGCGAGTGAACCTGCGAAGTTGCATTTTCTAACAAGCGATTTCCTTTCATTAAACTGTTGTAATTTGAAAAAACATATCCTTCAGTTAACTGATTAATATCGGTAAAAGTATTGGAGTAAGAAAAGTTATAAGTTAATGTCTCTGCCTTTTTGATTTGGTAAATAGCCAAAAAATCTGGTAAGGCTCTAAAGAAATTTTGACTGTTGCTAGTGCCTAATTGCTCATTACTCATGTTGTAACTATGCATGCTAACTCCAGGAGTAAAAGTAAATTTACCTGTCAAAATTTTGTAATGCAAGCCTATAAAACTATCATTGAAGTTATAATTTACATCATTTTTATTAGAATTATCATTTAAATCATTTCTGTTTTGATTGTCTAAGATTTGATAAATACTAGAATTAAAATTTTGATTAGAATAGGTATTTCCAAGGGTTAGATTTATATTACTTTTATTAGTAAGCATATAATAGTAATCTAATTTAGCATCAATTTTGTTCGTTTTCACAAAACGATTTTGATTGATATCATTTCTATTTTGACCGGAAATATAATCAGTCAAGTTGAAGGGCTGCGATTTTAAATTGGCATTATAAAAAGGATTTTCATCTTGATATAAATGCTGCATTTCGAATGCAAAAATACTTTTATCACTCTGCGTATAATACAAACTCAAGTTTTGATTGACTGAAATTGGGTCTTGCTTTTTTACGGTACTAATATTTTCAGTAGCAGAATTACCACCTACAATAGATTCTCTTATTAACGAATTATTTTCGTCTTGCTTAGACAACTTAGTTAAAACATCGTAATCAAATTGAAAACGAACATTGGGTTTGTAAGTAGAGCTTAATTTGAATAAACCTAAATTGCTTTTTTGATTTACGTTCTCCTCCCGATTTTCAGTTGATAAAACATCAGAAGATTTAGGCTGTAAAATATTGGTCTGTGATTTGGTTTCCAACTCTGTTAGTGCTGATGAAAGTATCCCAAAGCCGCTCAGCGACCACGCTTTATTAACATTAAAAGAGAAGTTAGTAGCTCCAAATTTAGTTTCAATGTCTTTAGCACGATTATTTCTTAAAAGAGAAATTCCTAAATCATTTGAAGAAACATTAAAACTTGAACCTCCCTTTTGTGCAACACCTCTAAAACCACCAGTAAATTTAAAATAATCTTGAACCGTCAAAGGCAATTCCCCAATATTATTAATATTACTTAAAACATTGATACTATATTTTGGACTGTAATAAAATAGCTTTGGATTGATTAAATAACGACTTTGTTTTTGAGCTACACCTACGCCTGCAGTAACATCACCAAACCAGAAATTTTTCTTTCCCGACTTTAGTTTAATATTCATAGCTAGGTTGTCTTGATTATTCTCAACTCCTTTCAACGCTCCTACTTCGCTATAATTCCTTAAAACTTGAATTTTGTCGATAGCATCAGCCGGAATGTTTTTTACTCCTAACTTAGTATCACCGTCAAAAAAATCCTTTCCTTCCACCATCAATTTAGTAACTCTTTTTCCTTCTACTTCTATCTCACCGTCTGCATTTACCTCAACACCAGGTAGCTTTTTTAGAATATCTTCTAGCTTTCTTTCGGTTCCAGATTTGAAGGAATCGGCATTATAAACAATAGTATCTCCTTTTATTGAAACTGGCATTTCACGAACAATTTCGACACCCTCCAGTTCAATTCCACCTTCCTCTAGAGCAATATTTTTAATTATATTTTCGGTAGCAGTAGTAACATCTAGTTCTTTATTTTGCATTCCTAAATAACTAATCTTCAAGCTGTATGCTGTATTTGGCTTCAAATTGAGAAGAAACTTACCTTTATCATTTGTAATAGCATAAGAGTCCATCGCTTTTGTGACTTTATTGACTGCCATTACATTAGCCATTTCTAAACCATTTGCATTCGAATCAGTGATTAAGCCCTCAAATTTGATCGATTGTGAAAACGAAATCGAGGTAATTAATAATGATAAAAATAGAAGTATTGCTGTTTTCATTGAGTTGATTACTAAGTGTTACATGTTAGTCATTAAAAGGCTTAACTCGTTACAAAACGACTAATTTGTAAAGGTTCTAAAAATGATATTGCCATCCTTATCTTTCATGCTGTCCATTTTCATTTTTTCTTCTATATCGAATTCTTTTTGAGTTAAAACTTTACCTTTAGTTGGCGCTTTAATTTTCACTTTATCCTCACTATTTAAAACCACTTTATTACATAGAAATATTACTTCTCCATCATTTAATTCCAAAATTAAACCTGGCAGGCCTGAATATTTATATGGCCCATGATTAACTGGGATTTCTAATGTGTACCAAGCAGTAATAATTTGATCTTTGGGCTCGTTCATTTCAAATAAGTTAGTTCTCTGTTTAAGTTTATTTTTTAAATAATCTTTATACTCTTTTTTTTGAGCATTAGAAACTTTAATTATAGTCATTGCCTTATAGCAAAAGTATTCGCCAATTTTTTTAGTTTCTCCTTTTAACTCCCAATCCCAATTTTTTAATTCATCCGTGATAAGATATTCCTTGTCAAAAATCTCCCCTTCGAAAATTTGTTTTTTTACCTTCCTATTCATATACTTTTTTCCATTTCCTGAAATAGAAATAGTCATCCCGCTATCACTCTTCCCAATTGGCTCAAGCTTTTTATCTTCCTCAAATACAGATTCAAACTTATTAAAACTTAACGAATAGGTTTTTTGTGAAATTTTTTTCAATTCATCTTGAAATACTTTATCAAACTCAGCATTACCAGACGATTTAAACTCACCGTCATTCTCCTCTAATTTGATTTTAGATTGATAAACCGCTACACCATTAAAATCTTGAGCAGTAATCAAATTCACATTGATAAAAATTACAGTTAAATAAATTAACTTGAATAAATTTTTCATTTTTTTGTTTTTAAGTTACTTGACAAATTACGTAGTAAATAACTACAATGTTAGTTAAGCAAAGTTAACGATTGTTAATGGCTACATTTAAAACCATTTAGTCCTTATATTTGAAAAATGAAAGTAAAAAACTATGCCTCAATTATTATTTTTATAAGCATTACCATTTTAGCAACCATAGGCTTACAGGTACATTGGAATATTAAAAATTACAAGGAAAATAAGCAAAGATTGATTAATGATGTACAAATTGCTTTTGATAATAGTAGTGAATTTTATTATATCGAAGAATCAAAAGAAAATTATATCGGTTTTGTGAACCGAGATGATTCAGTTTCTGATGAGCAATTTATGGATGACTTAAAACTTGATACGGTTTTTAAAAACTATAAAGCAAAAAGAGACCAGCTTAAACTTTCAAAATTTGGATCCGTCAAACCGAAAATAATTTCTCATTCAGAAGCAACTAAATCTATAAAATTAGATTCGAAAATCATTGAAAAACAAAAAGGAAATAACAAAAAAACAATTGCTACTGTTAAACCTATATCCAGGAGGAATTCCTCTGTAGTGGTACTAAAAGGAAAAAGTGCAACAGATAGCATCTTAAAAATAAGCGATTCTAGAAGTAGAATTGTAGTATCTATGGTTAAAGACTCTATTTCTTTTAAGAAATTAAATAAAGCTTTAAATAAAGAACTTTCTCGAAAAAAAATTGTTGTTAATTATACTATAGAACATTTTAAAAGAGATACTCTTTTTGACAAATTTGAAAAAGACACATCAGTCAAATCGTCTGAATTAAAACTTTCTGCTTTTTCAAATTCAACTTATCTTCCCGTTAATGAACAATTGAAAATTTCATTTTCTGAACCTGTAGAATTACTTGTAAAAAGAAGCATGATTGAAATACTTCTTTCATTACTGTTATCGCTTTCTATTATTGCATGTTTATTTTATCTTTTAAAAATTATACACCGTCAAAAAAAGATTGATGAGATTAAAAACGATTTAATTAGCAACATTACCCACGAGTTCAAAACGCCTATTACCACTATTTCTTCAGCGATAGATGGAATTAAGAATTTTAATTCCAACAATGATCCAAAAAAAACTGATCGTTACTTAGGCATAGCAAGCCAGCAATTGGGCAAGTTAGCCAACATGGTCGAGAAACTTTTGGAAACTGCATCCTTAGAATCTGACAATCTTACAATAAACAAAGAACCGATGGATATCGTTCAATTACTAGAAAAAAATATTGAGAAACACCTATTAAATACCGCTACCAAAACCATTTCTTTTCTTTCACAGTCTGAAGAACTAATTTTGAATGTGGATGCATTTCATCTTGAAAATGCAATTTCAAATCTAATTGATAATGCTCTTAAATATGGTGGAAGTCAAATCGAAGTTGCATTGAAATTAGACCAAAAAAGGGTAGAAATAACAGTACAAGACAACGGAATTGAGATTGATAGAAATCAACGTGAAAAGATTTTCGAAAAGTTTTATAGAATTCCAAAAGGCAATATCCATGATGTGAAAGGCTTTGGAATAGGGTTATACTATTCGCAAAAAATTATAGAAAAACATCAAGGAACACTTGAGCTAATCGTGAATTCAAAAAACATTTTTAAAATTACTCTCTCGAATGTCTAAAAAAACAAGAATAATACTAGCCGAAGACGAACCCGCCTTAGCACAAATCGTTAAGGAAAGTTTAGAAACTAGAAATTTTGAGGTTATTCTCTGTAAAGACGGCGAAGAAGCTTTTGATGCTTTTAAAAATGAAAAAATAGAGCTAATAGTTTTAGACGTCATGATGCCAAAGAAAGATGGATTTTCAGTAGCAAAAGATATTCGGAAATTAGATAATAAGATTCCTATAATTTTTCTCACTGCTAAATCACAAACCCAAGATGTGGTTGATGGATTTAATTTTGGTGGCAATGACTACTTAAAAAAACCTTTTAGTATGGAAGAACTGATTGTTAGAATCCACTCTCTTCTTGGGCGAAAAATTAATCTTGAAACCAACCAAAACATTGTAATTGGCAACTATTTTTTTAATCTTACTAAACAAACCTTACAATGTTCTGCAGCAATAATCTCATTAACCCATCGCGAAGCTGTCCTATTAGAGTTACTATCTGAAAATAAAAACAAAATAGTTAACCGTTCTTTAATATTAAATAAAATTTGGGGGAATGATGATTTTTTTACTGGTAGAAGTATGGATGTTTTCATTACAAAGTTGAGAAAAAAATTAAGCCTTGACCCCAACATTCAAATTATTAATGTTCGTGGCCAAGGCTGTAAATTAATTTGTTAATTTAAGGTTACCCTCCAAATCTCGCAGGTATTCCACCGCCGTTTCCGCGACCTTGATTCATATCTCTAAATTCTTCCATCTTTTTAAAAACCGTATCATCAAATTCTTTCTGCGCAACTACTTTCCCTTTCGTCGAAGCTTTTATAACCGTTTTTACTTTTGGATTTAGAACCACTTTTGAACAGAGAATCACAGTCTTACCATCGTTTACCTCCAAAATCAATCCTGGCAAACCCCAATAATTTTCTGGGCCTTGATTGACAGGAATCTCTGGAGTGTACCAAGCAGTAATTACTGTTTCTTTAGGCATGTCTAATTCTTCTAAAAGACTTGTTTTCTTTGTCGCATCTGCGGGTTTTGCATTTGCATCCTCTTTTTTAGGTGTGAAATTTCTAAAGTCAGTTTTACTTGCTTCACGAACAGCTGTCGCTTTGAAACAATTGTAACCGCCAATAATTCTTGTTTCACCTTCCATTTTCCATTGAAGATTAGGTAATGAATCTTTTACTAAAAACTCTTTGCCCATAAACTCTTTATCAACCGTATAAGATTTCTCCTTAACATTTTTATAGAAAGTTCCGCCGCCACCAGTCATTGACATTATCATTCTCATTCCTGCACCACTTTGTCCACCCGCTTCTAGCTTTTCCTCTTCTTTGTAGATAGAAGCTGATTTATCAAAATTAAGAATGAATGTCTTTTCAAACATTTTCTTCATTCTATCCTCAATCATTTTTTGCATATCTGGAGTCACATTCTTGTTTCCCTCCATTCTTTTACTAAAATCCGAAGTACTAGTTTTAGATTCGTAAACTGCCATTCCTTGAAATTCCTGAGCTTTAATTTCTACAGCAGAAAAAACAATTACTGCTAATGTGAAAATTATTTTATACATAGTTTTAGATTTTAGTAAGTAGGACATAAAAATACAGCATTCGTTACAATAAATTTGTTAAATTAGTAATAAGACAATCCTTATTCTTTAAGGTTTAATTGTAAATTCGCTTTTATGAAAAAATTGTTCCTCTTATTCCTTATCACCTCTTTTTCAGTCGTTTCAAGTCAGAATATAAATTTGACAGCTACAGAAATTAACAGTTTTAAATTTGAGGGCGATGAATTCCTTGGATACGATGCGTTCGGATTTTATTATAGTATTACAAATAATGTTTTTTCTAAAGTTGGTATGAATACCAATTTGGAATATAAGAATGTTTCTCTTGGTAAAATCACTAAAGTTGATCTTCAAAATCCGCTTAAAATTATATTATTTTACAGTGATTTCAATACGATAATTGTACTTGACAATCAACTCAACGAAATTCAAAAAATAAATTTTTCCGACTTTACTCTTCCAATAGTTGTATCTGCCATTGGTTTATCTTCACAAAATAATTTGTGGCTTTACAATAGCATGAATCAACAATTGGGTTTATACGATTATTTAAAGAATGAGTCTAAAACTATTAGCGTTCCATTTTCTGAAACGATAAAGCAATATACTTCAGACTTTAATTTCTTTTCTTGGATCGACTCAAAAAATAATTGGTACACTTCAGATATTTTTGGCGCTGTAAATTTTAGAGTAAATGTTACTGAATTTGATCAAATTCAAATTATTAGTAAAAGTCAATTTATCTATTCTGAATCAGGGATTTTAATTCTTAAAGATTTGGAAAAGAATAAAAGTTATGAAATAAAGTTTTCGCAAAAATCCTTTGAAAAATTCTATTACAAGGACCAAATTTTATCTATTTTTACATCAGAAGGAATTACAAATTATAAAATCATAATACCATAATGCACATAGCGATAGCAGGAAATATAGGTTCTGGAAAAACAACATTAACTCGTTTATTAGCAAAACATTTTAAATGGGAACCACATTTTGAAGATGTTGTTGACAATCCTTACTTGGATGATTTTTATCACCAAATGGAACGTTGGTCATTTAATTTACAGATTTACTTTTTGAATAGCCGTTTTCGTCAGGTGATGCAGATACGTGAAAGTGGTAAAAAGATTATTCAAGATCGAACTATTTACGAGGATGCACATATTTTTGCCCCTAATCTTTACGCTATGGGCTTGATGACGAATCGCGATTTTCAAAATTACTCATCACTTTTTGAATTAATGGAATCAACTGTTAAAGCACCTGATTTATTGATTTATTTAAGAAGTTCTATTCCTAATCTAGTGGGGCAAATCCATAAAAGAGGACGAGAGTATGAAAACTCAATTTCAATTGATTATTTAAGCCGTTTAAACGAACGTTATGAAGGTTGGATTCAAACATATGATAAAGGAAAACTACTAATTATAGACGTAGACAACATCAATTTTGTTGACAGTCAAGAAGATTTGGGAAACATTATTAATAGAATTGACGCAGAGATAAACGGATTGTTTTAGAATCCTCTCCCCGGCCCTCTCCGAAGGAGAGGGAGAAGAAATATAATTATCTAGAACTACTAAATATAAAAAATGCCTCACTCTTAATTTCTAAAGTGAGGCATTTTAATTTAAACCTTTGTCAAAGTTTTAAACTTTGACAAAGGTTTAAGTCTATTTGGGAGTTTGTCAAAAGTTACTAATACTTTATCTCAAAGCATCAATTTTTGCTTGAACTTCAGCATCTGTCCCTTCAAAATTTTGAATATCTTGTTTGCCGTTAATTGTAGTGGTAACGGTTGCTGTCACTTTTCCATCAATATTAGATTTTTCGATAGCTACTTCTTTAGAACTTATTTCGGTTTGCTGCACTCTTTTCACAACTGCTTCACTTCCATCACCTAAAATTGGAGCGATAACTAAACCTATTAAGCAAGTTAGTTTAATCAAGATATTCATTGATGGCCCAGAAGTATCTTTAAATGGATCTCCAACAGTGTCACCAGTTACTGCAGCTTTGTGTGCATCAGAACCTTTAAAAGTCATTTCGCCATTAATCATTACTCCAGCTTCAAAAGATTTCTTAGCATTATCCCAAGCACCACCTGCATTATTTTGGAAAACAGCCCAAAGGACTCCAGAAACAGTAACTCCAGCCATATAACCTCCTAACATTTCTGCGATCAATTGATTATTATCTGCGTAAACTATTTTACCAAGGAGAACAATTGCGATTGGAAAACCAATAGTTAGAACACCTGGTAACATCATTTCACGCAATGCCGCTTTAGTAGAAATATCCACACATTTTGCATATTCTGGTTTGCCAGTTCCTTCCATAATTCCAGGAATCTCTCTAAACTGACGACGTACTTCATAAACCATATCCATTGCTGCTTTTCCAACAGAATTCATTGCTAATGCCGAGAAAACAACGGGTATCATTCCACCAACAAATAACATAGCTAAAACTGGCGCTTTAAATATATTAATTCCGTCGATTCCTGTAAATGTAACATAGGCTGCAAATAAAGCTAGTGAAGTTAATGCCGCCGAAGCAATTGCAAATCCTTTTCCAGTGGCAGCTGTTGTGTTTCCAACAGAATCTAGAATATCAGTTCTAGTACGAACTTCTTTCGGTAATTCGCTCATCTCTGCAATTCCACCAGCATTATCTGATATAGGTCCGAAAGCATCAATTGCCAATTGCATAGCAGTTGTTGCCATCATTGCTGAAGCAGCTAATGCTACACCATAAAATCCTGCACAAGCGTACGACGTCCAAATCGCAGCTGCAAATAATAAAACAGTTGGAAATGTTGAGATCATTCCTGTTGCCAATCCAGCAATTACGTTAGTTCCAGCACCAGTCGACGATTTTTGCACAATAGCCATTACTGGTTTTGTTCCTAATCCTGTGTAATATTCAGTAACTGATGAAATAACAGCGCCAACTACTAATCCAACTATTGTTGCATAAAAAACGCGCATTGATGATATCTCTTTAGTTCCTTCCCCAAAGAAATCCATTTTCATAGTTTCAGGCAACATATATTTTACTAATACGTAGCAAGAAATTGCTGTCAATGCTATAGAAACCCAGTTTCCTATATTCAATGCTTTTTGAACCTGTGCTTCTTTAGCATTATCATCTGATATTTTCACCAACATAGTTCCAATGATAGAAAATAAAATTCCGAAACCTGCTATCGCCATTGGTAACAAAATAGGACCAATACCGCCAAAAGCATCTTGGATATTTCCGCCCATATCTTTTATAACATAATTTCCTAGGACCATTGCTGCTAAAACCGTTGCTACGTAAGAACCAAATAAATCAGCGCCCATTCCAGCTACATCTCCTACATTATCTCCTACGTTATCTGCAATTGTTGCAGGATTTCTAGGATCATCTTCAGGAATTCCAGCTTCAACTTTACCTACCAAATCAGCGCCAACATCAGCAGCTTTAGTGTAAATACCACCTCCAACTCTTGCAAACAAGGCAATAGATTCAGCACCAAGAGAAAATCCAGCTAAAGTTTCTAAAACGATTGTCATGTCTTGAGTAGAAGTCCAAACGCCGTTCATAAAAAAGTGGAAGAAGAAAATAAAGAAAGTTGTTAGTCCTAAAACTGCTAAACCGGCAACACCTAAGCCCATTACCGTTCCACCACCAAAAGAAACTTTTAAAGCCTGCGGTAAACTTGTTCTTGCTGCTTGGGTTGTTCTAACATTTGTTTTTGTTGCTATTTTCATTCCCATATTACCAGCTAATGCTGAGAAGAAGGCTCCAAAAATAAAAGCAACAACGATTAAGATATGAGTCGTAGGAACAATAAAGGAAATTCCCGCTAAAACCGCACTTGCACCTATAACAAAAAAGGTTAATAATCGATATTCAGCTTTAAGAAAAGCTAATGCTCCTTCGTATATGTAATCTGAAATTTCTTTCATCTTACCATCTCCAGGATCTTGTTTTAAAACCCATTTCCTTTTGGCAAACATAAATGCCAGTCCAATAAAAGCCATAGCAATTGGCAAGTAGATCATTATTGTATCCATAACTTTGGTTTGGTTTTTGGTTAAATTCAATACTGTAACGTAACGAAAATAAACAAAAAAGCAATACTCTTAACGGAGTATTGCTTTTTTTATAAAGTTATGAGATTAATTATTTGATGCTAAATAATCCTTTTGGCTTGTTTTCAATTTGGTCAAAACGGTCTGTACATTCTTTAATAATAGAATATGCCTCTTTAACATCTCCCCAACCACCTACATCTACCCTTTTATTTTCAAGATCTTTATACACTTGGAAAAAGTGCTCAATTTCTTTTAATAAATGCGGATTCATATCAGATAAATCATTCAATGAATTCCAAATTGGATCTGAAACAGGAACGCAAATTACTTTTTCATCCGGTCCTTTATCATCTGCCATGTGGAAAACACCAATTGGCTTCACTTCCATTACGCATCCAGGAAAAGTTGGTTCGTTTACTAAAACTAATACATCTAATGGATCTCCGTCTAAAGCTAAAGTCTCAGGAATGAAACCGTAATCAGCTGGATACATCATTGAAGAGAACAACATTCTATCAAAACGCATTCTTTTTATTTCGAAATCATATTCGTATTTATTTCTACTTCCTCTTGGTATTTCGATTAAAACATCGAAAGTTGTTAATTTGTCTGCAGTCATTTTCGTTTTTCTTTTCTATAATTATGGGTGCAAAAGTAAGGAATCTATCGCTTTTTTACAATAAAAATATTAACTCTAAAAATTGGATCATTTTTAAAACCCAACATATTAGAAAACTACTGTTCTATTTCTCTTTTTTAAGTAGTGATGCCATAATAGATAAGTTGCAAAGGAACGATAGGGACTCCATTGCAAGGAATGAATTTCCATCTCATTCTTATCGTGAATATGTAGCAACTCTTTTATAGTGTTCACTACCGCAATATCGCCTATTGGGAGTAAATCTGGCTCCTCCAGGCAAAACATTAAATAAATATCAATGGTCCAGTTTCCTATACCTTTTATCTTTATCAGTTCTTCTCGTACTTGTTTTGGTGTTTTGTTTGGTAAACTTTGGAGATCAATTTGTTTATCAAGTATTGCAGTCGCCAGTGCTTTTATATAGCTAGTTTTTTGACGGCTTACGCCAAAGGATCTAAAATCTTCGTCAGTAACAGCCACTAAAACTTCTGGTACTAGATTTTCGAACCTCCCTTTAATTTTTAAGAATGTAGCTTTAGCCGAGTCAATAGAAACTTGTTGCTCTAAGATTAATAAAACGAGAGTTTCAAATCCCTGAGGTCTTTGCGGAATAATAGGAATTCCGTGTTGCTCAATTATTTCTTTAAAGATGCTTTCTTTTTCTGAGAGATAATCGAACGCTTCTTTCATAATCTGATTTTCTATTATCAAGAAAAGTCGCTGCTTCATCCTTACAGCATAAGAATGAAGCAATCTCACTTAATCTAGTATTTGAATATTTAAAATAAAAATCTCTTCATTGATGCTAAAAATTAAATCCGAAAGAACCTTTAACGCTAAAGCGATTTGTGTCGGGAGTATTAAGATAATTACCTCTCCACGAAAAATCGATTCGGAATAATTTAAAAATATTTCCAATACCCGCACTGTATTCCCAGTACCCTTTATCCGGAGCATTGTATAGTAATCCAGATGCATTTATAGCTCTGTTTTCATCAGATATGGTTCCGTAAACACCTTTTACAGCAATTATTTCTCTCCAATTTAGTTTACGCATGAATGGAATTCTAGAGAATAGACGCCCTCCAAAATTGTGATTCCATTGCAAAGTCGCATATTCATCAGAAATAAATTCATAATAATTAAGATTACTAAAAGTGTTTTCTAGGCTGAAAAAAGTTTGATTTCCTGGTATAACACTCATCAATCCTAAAGGAACAGCTCCAAAAGTTTTTCCAACTTCCATTATAATATTAGAACGACCTAATGGTCCAATAATAATAGGTTGCTTGTAGTACAATTGCACTTTATCGTATTGAAAGTCACTATCCAGTAATCCCTTAAATCCGTGGCTATAATTAATAAAAAACCGGCTGTAAGGACTATCTACGTTCTCTCTTTCTACAGCAAATCCAATCGTTTTTCTCTTTGGTGTATACTCAATTTGCAAACTAGCCTCTGACTGTTTAACATCACTTTTAATAATTCCATTAGCAACATCAATGAAATAATCAAGACTAAAAGTTGGTGACGCAGACTCTAAAGTACGATATGAAAATCCGGTTTGAAAGGTTAAATTCTTAACTGGTTCTATTTCAACGGCTACATTACTTAGATTAATATTAGTGAGTTTTCCGTTGTTTCCAGAAGCAAATACAGAAGACGATGCGCCACTTCGGCCTAAGATGTCATAAGTGGTAGTTAAACTAGCGCCTATTTGCTCGATATCACGTCTATTACCTCCAAAGAGTATAACTCTGTTTTTCTTGTCAACCATCCATTTTCCCGAAAATCCATATTTGAATTTATCGTCTTTAAATCCATATGCAGTATATCCTTGAACTCTCCAAGTATCATTTGTACCAAAATAAGTTCTTCCACCCACACGCAATCGTGCACCTTCTACTTCATTGTAACCAAATGTGGAGAATATAGGTCCGTAATCAAAATTACCAAATTGTACAAATCCACTAGCGAGTACTTGGACTGAGCTATAAATTTGCTTAAATTTTTTAACTGTTTGCAATGTATCAAGCATTTTATAAACGCCTAACTCATCCTTAGACAAATTCTCAAAACGATTTTTTTCCCAATACTCATTAGATTTATTATATACGTCGGCATCCATATAATTCACCTCATCCTTATAAAAGGCGACTGGCTTTTCTATGTTGAATTTATGATCTCTAAAGTAGGTCGTTCGTTTTCCGTAAACACCCTTTGATTTCTCTTTTTTATTTAAAGCGAAATCAGACATTAAATAATCCTTCGTCAATAAAAACACAGAGTCACTTACAACATCAAATTCTTGCTCTAAGTAAATGTCTTTTACCCAGTTAATATTGGCACTTTTAGTAACGGCCATATTAATTTTTTTGATAGCAAATGTCGTATCGTTTACCCAAAAGTCTCCTTTGAAGGTCAATTCATTTTTTCTTCTTGGATAGAAAACAATATTGTAACACCATTTATCATCAATGTAAGCACTGTCTCTTAATATATAGTTATAAACATCAATACCAGTTTTTGACAACGGACTAGTGAAACTTTTATCAAAAAATGTCAAATAGTTATTGTAGATATCATAGTTAGAATATAAATCTTTTACAAAATTTAAAATCTGTTGATTACCATTAAAACCAGATGTTTTGCTCGCTTTTAATTTCTCTTTGAGCTTCTTCATTTTCATATCTCCATAAACGTCGTACAAAGCTTCGTTTACAAAAATGGGTAAATAGGTTTTACCAGTAACTTTTGAAGTATCCATTTGGTTGAAAATAAACTCCATACCTTTAAAAAGCTTACTTTTCATAAAAGCACTATCTATAGAATTCATATCAAATTCTATTTTTTCATACTTTTCCATTTCGTACTGGTTGTATAAGTACAAACCATTCTTTCGTTTTTTCTCCCAAATTTTTCGAAGAATATCTAAAGCAGGATTGTTTTTCTTTGAAGTTTTTCCAGTGAAAATTACCACTTCATTCAGAGTTTCTGCTTCACTTAACTGAATCTTCATATTATAATTAATCGCTTTTTGCAACGTAATTTCTTTTTCAGAATAACCTACTGATGAAATTACTAAAACAGTATATGCTTGTGGAGATTCAAGATAAAATGCACCATCCTCGTTAGCTACGATTCCCGTACTAGAATTCTTAAAAACCACATTTGCAAAAGGAATGGGCTGATTCATTTTATCTAAAACAGTACCGCTTACTTTAGTTTGCGCTAAAATAGCAGTTGCAGAAACAAGTAAAAAAACAACGAGAAATAAAATATTCTTTTTCATAATCATTCAAAAAAAAACTTCATCAAATAAATAATTGATGAAGTTTCAAAGGTAGTTAATTGCAGTACTTGATTATTCGAATTTTAGTATGTCAATTGTTAAATCTCAACTAAAATCAAATAAATCAAAACTATTATTTTTTATACATTACTTTTTTAACTGCTTTTATAACATCTTCAGAGTTAGGCAACCATTCTTTCAATAAAACTGGAGAATAAGGCGCTGGAGTATCTGCTGTTGTTATACGTTGAATAGGCGCATCCAGAAAATCAAATGCACGTTCTTGTACGATATAAGTAATCTCTGAAGCAACACTTGCAAAAGGCCATGCTTCTTCAAGAACTACTAAACGATTTGTTTTTTTAACTGAAGTTAAAATCGTTTCATAATCCATAGGACGTACTGTTCTTAAATCTATGATCTCACAAGAAATTCCCTCTTTTGCTAATTCTTCAGCAGCGATATGAGCCTCTTTAATAATTTTTCCAAAAGAAACAATTGTTACATCTGTACCTTCACGTTTAATATCAGCAACTCCTAATGGAATTGTATACTCACCATCTGGAACTTCTCCTTTGTCACCATACATTTGTTCTGATTCCATGAAAATCACAGGATCATTATCACGTATAGCTGCTTTTAATAAACCTTTAGCGTCATAAACAGTAGAAGGAACTACAACTTTAAGACCTGGTGTATTTGCAAACCAGTTTTCTAAAGCTTGCGAGTGTGTTGCTCCTAATTGTCCTGCTGAAGCTGTTGGTCCACGAAAAACGATTGGCACATTAAATTGCCCACCAGTCATCTGACGCATTTTCGCAGCATTATTTATAATTTGGTCAATTCCAACTAAACAGAAGTTGAAAGTCATGTATTCCACAATTGGACGACAACCATTCATTGCTGAACCTACTGCAATACCGGTAAAACCAAGCTCAGCAATAGGAGTATCAATTACTCTTTTTGCACCAAATTCAGCTAGCATTCCCTTAGATGCTTTATAAGCACCATTGTATTCAGCAACTTCTTCACCCATCAAGTATATGGACTCATCGTGACGCATTTCCTCACTCATCGCTTCGCAAATAGCCTCTCTAAATTGTATCGTTCTCATATTATTATGTTGTATGTGTCTAAATTTTTCGAAAAGCAAAAATAATTATTTTAAATCACTTTAATGCATAAAATTCCCTAAATTAATTCAAGACTTGCGCTACTATTTTATTTTTGAATTTTCCAGCCGAAAAAGTGCGCTACGACTCTCTATTTCGAGATGTAACTGTGCTGTAATTCTTCACTACATTTATTTAAAAATATTGCTTAAAAGTTATTATGCTCTATTTCACGGTACGAAAACGTAATAGTTACTAAAAAATATTATGCGTGCATAGTATATTATTCAATTTAATATTTTAAATTTGTAAAAGAAATTAAGAATAACTAAATATATACTTATGAAAATATTAGTTTGCATCAGTCACGTTCCTGATACTACTTCAAAAATCAATTTTGTCAATGGTGATTCTGAATTTGACACAAATGGTGTTCAATATGTAATTAATCCAAATGACGAATTTGGTCTTACACGTGCAATTTGGTTTCAAGAACAACAAGGCGCAACAGTTACGGTTGTAAATGTTGGTGGACCAGAGACGGAACCTACATTAAGAAAAGCATTAGCAATAGGCGCAAACGAAGCAATTCGTGTAAACGCAAATCCAGCTGATGGTTTTTATGTTGCAAAACAACTAGCTGAAGTTATAAAAAATGGTGGTTACGATATTGTAATTGCAGGAAAAGAGTCTTTAGATTATAATGGCGGAATGGTTCCTGGAATGATAGCTGGAATTTTAGGATATAACTTCCTAAACTCTTGTACAAGTTTAACTGTTGATGGAACGAATGTAAAAGCAGTACGTGAAATTGACGGTGGAAAAGAAACAGTTGCCACTACATTACCCTTGATTATTGGTGGTCAAAAAGGATTAGTTGAAGAGAAAGACTTGCGTATCCCGAACATGAGAGGAATTATGACAGCAAGATCTAAGGCGCTTACAATTGTAGAGCCAGTGGATGCTGCAGTTAATACAAAAGCAATGAAATTTGAAAAACCAGCTCCAAGATCTGCAGTTAAGTTGATAGCTGCTGACAACTTAGACGAGTTAATCAATTTATTACACAACGAAGCAAAAGTGATATAATCCTCCCCTAGCCTCTCCGAAGGAGGGGAATAAAAAAATAAAAAAACATTCCAAACTTTAGCCCCTCTCCTTTGGAGAGGGGTTGGGGTGAGGACTTAAAATCTAAAATTATTATGTCTATATTAATTTATGCAGAATATGCAGAAGGAAAATTCAAGAAAGTAGCTTTCGAATTAGCCTCTTATGCAAAAAAAGTAGCTGAAACATTGGGAACGACTGTAACAGCAGTTACTGTAAACGCAGGAGATGTTTCAGAATTATCAAAGTACGGAGTTGATAAAGTTTTAAAAGTAAACAATGATAAACTATCTGGATTTACTGCAAAAGCTTATGCTGATGTAATCAAACAAGCTGCAGTGAAAGAGAATGTTAAGTTAGTATTATTATCTTCTACAACAGATAGTGTGTACTTATCTTCACTTGTTTCAGTAGCTTTAGAAGCGGGATACGCGTCTAACGTTGTTGGCTTACCGGTTTCAACTTCACCTTTTCAAGTAAAAAGAAATGCTTTCTCAAACAAAGCTTTTAATATTACTGAAATCACAACAGATATTAAAGTTCTTGGCTTAGCTAAAAACTCTTATGGTATTTTTGAAACACCATCTACTTTAACTGAAGAAGATTTTAATCCAACAATTGGAGAAAATGATTTTGGTGTAAAAGTGGAATCAGTGGAAAAAGTTTCAGGTAAAGTATCAATTGCTGACGCTGATATCGTAGTTTCTGCAGGACGTGGACTTAAAGGTCCTGAAAACTGGGGAATGGTTGAGGAATTAGCATCAGTTCTAGGAGCTGCAACTGCATGTTCAAAACCAGTTTCTGATTTAGGTTGGAGACCTCACGGAGAACACGTAGGGCAAACAGGAAAGCCAGTTGCTACTAATTTATATATTGCTATTGGAATTTCAGGTGCTATTCAGCACATTGCTGGAATTAACTCATCAAAAGTAAAAGTAGTAATCAATAGTGATCCAGAAGCTCCTTTCTTTAAAGTGGCTGACTACGGAATCGTTGGCGATGCATTTGAAATCGTTCCTCAATTAATTGAGAAATTTAAAGCTTTCAAAGCACACAACTAGCACTCAGAATAAAACAATTTTTAATGCTATCTAAAAATAAGATATTTGTATCTTTGCCTTTAGATAGCATTTTTTATGCTTATTATTTAATAAAAGTATGTCGTTACTACCACTATAACAATTATGAGCTTAGTTAAATTATCTATAAAAGGAATTTCTTACAGTCAAACTCAAAATGGAGCTTACGCATTAATCTTGAATGAGGTTGATGGCGAGCGCAAATTACCAATTGTTATTGGCGCTTTTGAAGCTCAATCTATTGCTATCGCTTTAGAAAAAGAAATTAAACCACCACGTCCACTTACACATGATTTATTCAAAAACTTTGCGGAACGATTTGACATTATTGTAAAACAAGTTATCATTCACAAACTAGTAGACGGTGTTTTTTATTCGAGCATTATTTGTGAAAGAGATAAGATAGAAGAAATAATCGACGCACGAACTTCAGATGCAATTGCATTGGCGTTGCGTTTTAGCGCTCCTATTTTTACCTACAAAAACATATTAGATAAAGCAGGAATTTATTTAAAAACAAATCCTTCTGACGGTAATAAAGATTCTCAAGAAATAGATGATGTCCTTTCTAACCCAGAGACTTTTGGTCGTGAAGAAGAAAGTAATCAATCTGGAGAAACCTATTCTAAACATACGTTGCAGGAGCTAAACGAACTTCTAGATCAGGCAGTTTCTCACGAAGATTATGAGAAAGCAGCAAAAATTAGAGATGAGATTTCGAAGCGATAATTCTTATATGTAATTCATAAAGCCTCCTAATTTTATTTTCTTCGAAATAAAAAATAATAATTATTACTAATAAGAAATAGAGACATTTCATAATAATTTCTACCACCATTTATATAGCATAAAATGAAGCAATATTTAGATTTAGTAAAGCATGTAATGGATAATGGTTGCCAAAAAGGAGACCGAACGGGAACTGGAACAAAAAGTGTTTTTGGTTACCAAATGCGTTTTGACTTAAGCGAAGGTTTTCCAATGGTTACTACTAAGAAATTGCATCTTAAATCTATAATCTATGAATTGCTTTGGTTTCTAAAAGGTGATACTAACATTAAATATCTTCAAGAAAACGGAGTTAAAATTTGGGATGCTTGGGCAGATGCTAGTGGAGACTTAGGCCCAGTTTATGGTCACCAATGGCGCAACTGGAATAGTGAAGAAATAGATCAAATCTCCGATTTAATTACAGAGTTAAAGACTAATCCTAACAGTAGAAGAATGCTGGTTTCAGCATGGAATCCTTCTGTTCTTCCAGATACTACAAAGTCTTTTGATGAAAATGTTGGGAATAATAAAGCAGCCTTACCACCTTGTCATGCCTTTTTTCAATTTTATGTTTCTGATGGCAAGTTATCTTGTCAGTTATATCAAAGAAGCGCCGATATTTTCTTAGGCGTTCCTTTCAACATTGCATCTTATGCCTTGCTTACGATGATGATTGCTCAAGTGTGCGACTTAAAACCAGGTGCTTTCATTCACACTTTTGGCGATGCACACATTTACAACAATCACTTTGAACAGCTGGAGTTACAATTGTCTCGTGATCCAAAACCATTACCCAAAATGATCTTAAATCCAAAGATAAAAAATATTTTTGATTTTGATTACGAAGATTTTACTCTCGAAGGTTATGACCCACATCCATTAATTAAAGGGAGTGTTGCGGTTTAGTAACTTTTAAAAACGTCTTAAAAAAATTTCGTAACTATAACTGAATGCTTATCATTCAGCCAAATAATTTTAAAGTTTTTAATTAAATTTCAGCAAACTGGTCTCGAATAAGTCTTTCCCTATTGGATTTGCTTAAGTGATTTTATCAATAGTAACATACCAAATTTGTACTAAAACTTTAAAATTAAAGTAAACATATCTAATTTATTCGTGTTTATAATAAATCCTTTCAATACCTATCTTAGTTCAATATTATTATAAGCTACACTACATTCTATGAATATTAAAGTTTCTTCTTGTTTAGAACTTGATAATTTCTAATAATTAATATTTTAGCAATTAAAAGTGCGCTGAAATTAAATATTCTAGAAGCAAAACAGCATTTTGCTTAAATAAATTTTATCTTTATAAAATAAAATATTACAGATGGAAAAAGAAGTACATGAACAATATGAATATGCAAGAAGAAGGATAAAGCAAAAAAAGAGATTATATTTCCATTTTGTTGTTTTCGTTTTAGGAAGTTTATTATTATTTCTTGGACACCAATTTCTAAACAGCAATGTAATTTCTGATTGGTATCAATGGATAATTGCGACATGGTTGTTTTTATTTATTTTGCATTTTATAAAAATTTTCATAACCGACCGTTTTATGAATAAAGATTGGGAAAGAGAACAAATTGACCGCTTAGTAGCTTTGCAGAAAAAGAAAATTGAGCAACTACAGTTACAAATAGAAAGCGAAGAAACTAATAATAGTATATAACTATGATTACAATGATTGCGGCGGCAGCCGAAAACAATGCGTTGGGAAAAGATGGGAAAATAGTGTGGCACTTGCCTAACGATTATAAAAGGTTTAGAAGACTCACAACTGGACATCATATTATAATGGGTCGTAAAACTTACGAAAGTCTTCAAAAACCATTGCCTAATAGAAAGCATGTCATAATTACAAGACAGAAAGATTATAAAGCCGAGGACTGTATTGTGGTAGACACCATGCAAAAAGCTTTAGATGCTTGTCCAAAAGAGGAGGATTCATTTATAATAGGCGGTGGTGAAATTTATACAATTGGTATTTCTTATTCCGATAAAATCGAACTTACAAGAGTTCACGGCACCTTTGAAGCAGATGCATTTTTTCCTAAGATAGATGAACAAGAATGGAAATTAGAAAATTCTGAGTTCAACGAAAAAGACGACTCTCACAATTTTGAGTACACTTATCAAACCTTCGTTAGAAAATAAAACAAAAAAACATCCTTTTAACGGGATGTTTTTCTTTACATAATGATTTTAAAAAAACGACTTAGCCTTGAAAGAGTATTTGATAAAATAAAATAAAAATCACAAATACTAATAACGCTCCAGAAATGAAGGTTACAATATTTGCTGTTTTTTGAGAGTACATCTCAAAAAAGCCTTTAATACCAAATACCACGAAGGTACTAAAGACGAAAAAAATTAAAATTTCCAAAAACAAATTTAATCCTAAGAACGTATTTTGCGCATTCAATTCAATACCGCTTTGAAAAGCAGCACTTTCAAAAACACTTACAAGGACAAATGAGATAAGGAGCGCTAAAACTATCCATTTGATTTGGCCCATCGTCTCTTTTTTAATCATTAATATCATAGCTTAACTATGTGACAAATGTGAATAATAAAAACTGCAGTTACAATACCCACTTTTAGTGATATTTATAACAAAATAAAATTTTCTTCGCTTTTTTATAAAAATTGTTAAATCCCGTAATTAATAAATCTTAATTCTATTTTTAAAACTGATTTTATGTTTCTCAAGTTTGTTCTATATTTGTACAAACAAAAAAGATGTCTGAGAAAATAACTCCGTATAAAGATTCAGCCCTAGGCAAGAAAGAACAAGTTGCACAAATGTTTGATACCATTTCTGGTAATTATGACAATTTGAATCGCGTAATTTCTTTTGGAATTGACTTAAAATGGCGTAAAAAAGTATTAAAAATGGTTAGCGCTTCAAATCCAAAGATAATATTGGATATCGCGACTGGAACCGGTGACTTAGCTATTTTAATGGCTCAGACTAATGCGGAGAAAATAATTGGTCTTGATATATCAGCAGGAATGCTTGATGTAGGTAAGAAAAAAATAGCTTCTAAAAATCTCTCTAGTACAATAGATATGATTTTGGCCGACTCCGAAAACATGCCTTTTGAAGATAATTATTTTGATGCGATAACCGTTGCTTTTGGTGTTCGTAATTTTGAAAATTTAGAAAAAGGTCTGAATGAAATCTTAAGAGTCTTAAAGCCTAATGGTGTTTTTGTAATATTAGAAACTTCTGTACCAGATAAAACTCCATTCAAGCAAGGTTACAATTTTTATAGTAAAAATATTCTTCCGTTAATAGGGAAATTATTTTCTAAAGATGATGTTGCTTATGGATATCTTTCAGAATCAGCTGCAGCTTTTCCTTATGGCGAGGCTCTAAACAATATTTTAAGAAAAACTGGGTTTATAGATGTTGTAGCATTGCCTCAAACTTTTGGAGTGGCTACTATTTATTCAGCTTCTAAAAAATAACATGAAAAAATTATTTCTATTACTTTTTTTTGTCAGTATTCTAAATGGGTATGCCCAAAGATCAAAAAATATCTTTAGTAAAGATCCAATAATTAACTTAGAGAATTTTCAAAAAAGTAGAATTTATTATGGTTTCTATTTAGGCTTTAACTCTTATGATTTTAAAATAGATTATAAAGAAGTAACACCAGATATATTAGTTAAAAAAACTACTGGATTTAATGTAGGTATCGTCGCCGATTTAAAGCTTCATGAATACGTTAATTTACGATTTGAACCCGGATTGTATTACACTAAAAGAGATTTAAATTATCCTTCTGATTTTTTCCTTAATTCTGGAGTAGAATTTACGCCGAGCGCTAAACTTAGAGAAGTAAATAGCACATACATTCACTTTCCTTTGCTATTGAAATTTTCCTCACTCAGAACAGGAAATATTCGTCCATATGCATTAGGCGGATTATCTGCAACGCTAAACTTGTCCAGTAATTCTAAATCATTAGATGACAACGTTGAGAATCGTTTTAGAGTGAAAGCATGGACTCCTAATTACGAACTAGGTTTAGGAATTGATCTTTTCTCTGAGTACTTTATATTTTCACCATCCATAAGAGGCGTATTTGGAATAAATGATGAATTAATTAGGGATAAAAATCCTTCCAGTCCTTGGACTGGAAACATAGAATCTATGAAAACGAGAGCTATATTTATTAATTTCACCTTCCACTAGAAATCAATTTATTTTTGCAGTGCAAATTATCATCTACGGAATTCGCTTAAAACAATTGCTGTTGCAGTCGCTACATTTAAACTTTCCGTTTTTTGAATGTCACCAAAACGAGGAATTGTAATGCGATTTTGAACTAATTTTTCAAGCTCTTCAGAGATTCCGTTAGCTTCATTCCCCATTACTATTATTCCATCTTGTGGCAGATGAGATTTATAAATACTCTCACCATCCATGAATGTTCCGTAAATAGGAAGTTTAGTTTGTTGTAAAAACTTATTTAAATCGACATAATTCAAATTAACTCTTGCTATCGAACCCATAGTGGCTTGTACTACTTTTGGATTAAAAAGATCAACAGTTTCATTTGAACAAAGCACTTGCTGTATTCCAAACCAATCGCACAAACGCAAAATAGTTCCTAAATTACCAGGATCTCTAATCGAATCTAATGCTAGAATTAAACCATTTTCAATAATGACTTTTTCTTCTGGCATTTTAAAAATAGCTAAGCACGAATTTGGACTAGCTAAAGCACTGATTTTTTTTAAATCATTTTCAGAAATAATTGTTTTCTTTTCCTTCGAAACAGTATCAAAATTAGTTTGAGTTGTATACAAATGCTCCAATTCAAAATTTGATTCTAATAACTCTTCAATCCCTTTTACACCCTCGGCAAAAAATAATTTATTGGCATTTCTATATTTTTTTTGCTGCAAACTCGTTATAAGCTTTATTTGGTTTTTACTAACCATAAAATAATGTACTTTTGAATTAAATATTTTAGAACACTTGAAAAAGACTTCCACAAAAATAACTGCATTTATTGTAATTGCAATACTAATTTCTGCATGTAACGCTGTAAAAAGAGTTCCAGATGGCAAATTACTGCTAACTAAGAACGAAATTACTGTTAATGATAAGACAACTAAGGAGGAAAGTGTTTTTAACCAGTTGTATCAAAAACCTAATAGTACTTTTTTAGGTTACCGACTGCGCTTGAACCTATATAATTTTGCGAATCTAAATCCGGACTCCACTTATCAAGCTAAGTTCGCTAATAATCCAGGAAAGTACGAGCGAAAATCGAAGTGGCTTTCTGCAAAACAAGTTGATAGGCTTGGTCAATCTTTTTGGTATCACGGTATTCATGATTTTTTAATTAAAACGGGTGAACCACCAGTAATTATTGATCAAGAGAAAGCTAAAAAATCTTTATTAAGACTAAAATATTACTACTTTAACAATGGTTTTTTTAATGTTGATGCCGCATTTAAATTAGATACTGTAGGCATTAAAAAAGCTAAAATTAAATATGACATAACATTAGGGAATGCCTTCTTTTTAGATTCGGTAAAAGCGTCTATTTCAACTCCAGCACTAGATTCATTGTATCAGTTGAATAAATTTAATACGTTCATAAAATCAGGGAAGCAATACAAAACTGACGATTTTGAGGATGAGAGAAACCGCATTACGACTAATTTTAGAAATAATGGTGCTTATTATTTTCAGCCTAATTATGTGACATTTAATATCGACACAATCAAAAAAGTGAATAAAGCAGATATCACTTTGATGATTAACAATTATTCTTTTCAAGATCGCGATTCGACAAGGACTGAACCTTTTAAATTATATAAAATAAGTGATGTTAATATTTATACTGATTACTCGCCTAGCAGTAATTCATTAAAGATTACTGATAGCTCTACTTATAAAAATTTTAATTTATACAGTCAGAAAAAATTAAAATACAAACCAAAAGCAATTACTGATGCTATTTTCATCTCAAAAGGTGGAATGTATGCTGATTTTAGAACCGTATTAACGACTCGATATCTTAACAACCTGAAAATTTTCAACTATCCTACCATACAGTATGAAGTTGATAAAAGAGATACGACAGCACAGTCATTGATTGCAAAAGTGTATTTAACGCCTAGAAAAAAATATAGTTTTGGAACAACATTAGATATCACGCATTCTAATATTCAAGATTTTGGTATAGGATTAAGTGTTTCTGAAACGATACGAAATGTCTTTAACGGAGCAGAGACGCTTGAACTAGCGGCACGTGGAAACGTAGGTTCCTCTAAAGATTTAGCAAATCCTAAAAACAACTTCTTCAACGTTCTAGAATACGGATTAGATTTAAAATTAAACATTCCGCGAATTTTAATGCCTTTCAATACCGATAAAATTATACCTAAGCGAATGATTCCGTCCACATTAGCAACTATTGGTTTTGCAAAACAGCAAAATATAGGTTTAGATAAAGAAAATTTTACTGGAGGATTATCGTATAATTGGACACCAAAAATAAATAACACCGCACGATTTGATTTATTTAATACTCAGTTTGTTAGAAACTTAAATCCTAGGAATTATTTCAATGTTTACGGCTCTTCATACAAAGCGCTAAATAACATTAGTAAAGCTTACAACACAAATACTTCTTACTATAATAATCCTACTGACCAAAATCTAGCAATTGAAAGAGGAACACGTGGATTTACAAATGATGTTTTAAATGGAACAGGAAGCTTTTTAAAACCTCTTGAAAATGCAGATTTAGAAGCTGTAAAAAGCATCGAAGAACGAAGACTTAGACTAACTGAAAATGACTTTATTTTTGCGACCAGTTTTACTTTTTCGAAAACAACAAAAAAAGATTTGACAGATAATAATTTTTATCTTTTTAAAACTAAAATAGAATCTGCAGGAACAATTTTAAGTGCATTCGCAAAAACTACTAATCAAAAGAAAAGCATAAACGGTAACTATCAAATTTTTAATTTGGAATATTCAGAATACATTAAAACTGAATTTGATTATATAAAGCATTGGGATTTATCCAAAGAAAAAATACTAGCATTTAGATCGTTTTTTGGGATTGCTATTCCTTTTGGTAATTCTAATTATATTCCTTTTTCACGAAGTTACTTCTCCGGAGGATCGAATGACAATAGAGCTTGGCAACCCTACGGTCTGGGACCAGGAAGTAGCGGTGGACTTGATGATTTTAATGAGGCTAATATGAAAATTGCCTTAAGCGGTGAATTTAGATTTAAAGTAGCGGGAAGTTTAAAAGGAGCTGTTTTTGCTGACGCAGGTAACATCTGGAATGTACTTGATAATGTTACTGATGAAAAATCAACATTTACAGGATTTAAAGATTTAAAAGACATTGCCTTGGGTTCTGGATTTGGATTGCGATATGATTTAAGTTTTTTTGTAATTCGTTTTGACTTAGGATTTAAAACATACAATCCAGCCAATGAATCTAACAGAAGATGGTTTAGAGAATACAACTTTTCGAACTCAGTTTTAAATTTCGGAATAAATTATCCGTTCTAGTGCTAATTAATTCTTATTTTTGCAGGACTAAAAACTAAAAAAAAACTAAAAAATTTACAATGGCACACAACATTAAACCAGGCGTAGCTACAGGAGATCAAGTTCAAGAAATCTTTAATTATGCAAAAGAAAAAGGTTTTGCATTACCAGCAGTAAACGTTACGGGCTCAAGTACAATCAACGGTGTTCTTGAAACTGCAGCAAAATTAAATGCTCCAGTTATCATTCAATTTTCTAACGGAGGAGCACAATTTAATGCTGGAAAAGGACTTTCTAATGCAAATGAAAAAGCTGCGATCGCCGGTGGAATTGCTGGTGCTTTACATATTCATGCTTTAGCGGAAGCTTACGGAGCAACCGTAATTTTGCACACTGACCATTGTGCAAAAAAATTACTACCTTGGATTGACGGGTTATTGGATGCTTCAGAAGCGCATTTTGCTAAAACTGGAAAACCGCTTTACTCCTCCCACATGATTGATTTATCTGAAGAGCCTATCGAAGAGAACATCGAAATTTGCAAAGGTTATTTAGAGAGAATGAGCAAAATGGGAATGACACTTGAAATTGAACTTGGTATTACAGGTGGTGAAGAAGACGGTGTAGATAACTCAGATGTAGATAGCTCAAAATTATACACACAACCAGAAGAAGTGGCTTACGCTTACGAAGAACTTTTGAAAGTTAGCCCAAGATTTACAATTGCTGCTGCTTTTGGAAACGTGCACGGAGTTTACAAACCTGGAAACGTTAAGTTGACTCCAAAAATCTTAAAAAATTCGCAAGATTTTGTTCAAACTAAATTTAAAACGGGTCATAACCCAGTTGATTTCGTTTTTCATGGCGGATCAGGTTCTACTTTAGAAGAAATTAGAGAAGGTATTAGCTACGGTGTAATTAAAATGAATATTGACACTGATTTGCAGTTTGCATACACAGAAGGTATTCGCGATTATATGGTTAAAAATATTGACTACTTGAAAACGCAAATTGGAAATCCAGACGGTGCTGATGTACCAAATAAAAAATATTACGATCCAAGAAAATGGGTACGTGAAAGTGAAGTTACTTTCAACACAAGACTTGAACAAGCATTTGCTGACTTGAACAATGTGAATACATTATAAAAATAGTATTTAGTATTCTGTTTTTAATCTTCAGTTAGTACAATTGATTATTAAAAACTGAATACTGAATATTTGATTACTGAACACTGAATACTAGAAAAATGGCTTGGTTTAAAAGAAAAGAAAAAGGGATTACGACTGCTACTGAGGACAAAATGGATATTCCAAAAGGACTTTGGTACAAATCTCCAACGGGAAAAATTATTGACGCCGATGAACTTGCACGTAATTTATTTGTAAGTCCAGAAGATGGTTTCCACGTTAGAATTGGAAGCGCCGAGTATTTCCAAATCCTATTTGACAACAATGAATTTGTTGAATTAGATAAAAACATGACTTCTAAAGATCCTTTAAATTTTGTTGATACAAAAAAATATGGTGATCGTTTGAAAGATGTGATGGAAAAAACCAAATTGAAAGATGCAGTGCGCACAGGAGTTGGTAAATCAAAAGGGAAAGAGTTAGTAATTTGCTGTATGGATTTTGCCTTTATTGGTGGATCAATGGGTGCGGTTGTGGGAGAAAAAATCGTTAGAGGTATTGATCACGCAATTAAAAACAAACTTCCATTTGTAATGATTTCAAAATCTGGTGGAGCTCGTATGATGGAAGCAGCTTATTCATTGATGCAACTAGCTAAAACATCTGTTAAATTAGCGCAGCTAGCAGATGCTAAACTACCATACATTTCACTTTGTACTGATCCAACAACTGGAGGAACAACAGCTTCTTATGCGATGTTAGGAGATATCAATATTTCTGAGCCAGGAGCATTAATTGGATTTGCAGGACCTAGAGTTGTTAGAGATACTACAGGAAAAGATTTACCTGAAGGATTTCAAACTGCTGAATTTCTGTTAGAGCACGGTTTCTTAGATTTTATTACACCTAGAAAGCAATTAAAAGACAACATTAACTTATACATCGATTTGATTCAAAACAACGATATAAGGTAAATTTTCATTACAATAGTGTTTAAAAAAAATAGCTTCCAAAATTTTGGAAGCTATTTTTTTTGCTTAGATATTGTTGTGAATTAGAAATAACTATTTACATTCCAGTTCTAATAGCTTCAACAGGATCAAGTTTAGATGCTGCTATAGCTGGAAGAATACCTGATATTAATCCAATTGCTGCTGCAAGTCCTGTTCCTAAAACTATATTTCCTACTCCTAATACGAATTCAAAATCTAAAGCTTTTGTTAGAATCACAGAAATAATCCAAACTAGTAAAAGTCCAATAACTCCACCGATAACTGATAATATTACTGCTTCGAATAAAAACTGAAACATTATAAACCTATTTTTAGCTCCTAATGATTTTTGAATTCCTATTAAATTAGTTCTCTCTTTTACCGAAACAAACATAATATTAGCGATTCCGAATCCACCTACAAGTAATGAAAACCCACTAATGATCCATCCTACTACATTCATCTGTCCTAAAATACCATCAATAAGATCTGTAAAACCCGAAAAAACATTTATAAAAAAATTGTCAATTTCTCCAGCTTTCAAGCCTCTAAAACTTCTTAGCTTTTGAGTAATTTCTCCCTGATATGCTTCCATATCAGCACCTTTAGCTGGTTTAAAAATAATAACATTAGTCAATGAATTATTATTATCTCCATATAATTGACGAACAAAATTTACAGGAATATAAGCAGCAGTATCATTACTATCTCCAAATAATCCTGAACCCTCTTTTTTCATCACTCCTATAACTGTAAATCTTTTCCCGTACAAACGAACATTTTTTCCAATAGGATCAAAGCCTTCAAATAAAGATTTAGCTATTTCATTTCCTAACACAATTACTGTCGCTCCTGAATTAGCTTCAGATTCGTTATAAAATCTTCCGCTTTCAAATTCGATACCTTGAATATCGATGAACTCATGAGAAACTGGAATTATTTTTACATCACTTACTGTTTTGGAATCGTACTTGATTGCTTCTCTTCTCGTAAAAATTTGATAAGCCATCTGGGCAGTATTTGTCATTGCTCCTTTCATGTAGGTGTACTCATCATACTTAACATTAGGAAACTGTTCTCTTTTCCATTGCGGAATCTCTGATGGACCAAATGAAAACTTCATCAAATAAATAGTATTTTTATCTAAGCTGCTTAAGTCTTTAGTGATTTTTCTGTCCAATGAATCAACAGCAGCAAGAACTGCAATGATGGAGAAAATTCCAATAGTCACTCCTAACAAAGAAAGTAAGGTTCTTAATTTATTATTTTTCAATGCATTCATTGCAAAGCCAAAACTCTCTTTTAATAACCTAAGGTAAACTAGCATACAATCTATTTTTGTTAAAGTAAAATTCCATAAATAATTGTCAAAATCCTAATGAAATATTTTTTGAATATCAGCAGATGCTACTATTTCATGTCTACCAATAAAATAGAAGTAAAAATTACAATTATCTCGTTTTCAAATGCCTTTATTTTAACATTAAAAAACTATTTTTGCATTTTATAACTATAACTACATAATGAGCACTACTAAAACAATTCAATCAGCATTAATCTCTGTATTTTCTAAAGAAGGATTAGAACCTATAGTAAGACAACTAAACAGTCAAAATGTTACACTTTATTCTACAGGTGGAACAGAGGATTTTATAAAAAATCTTGGAATTCCAGTAATTCCTGTTGAAGATGTAACTTCTTACCCTTCTATTTTAGGTGGCCGAGTGAAAACTTTACACCCGAAAGTTTTTGGTGGAATATTAAATCGTCAGGATAATGAAAGTGATGTTCAACAAATGAAAGAGTTTGACATCCCGCAAATTGACTTAGTAATTGTTGATTTATACCCTTTTGAAAAAACAGTTGCTTCTGGCGCAAGCGAAGCAGAAATTATTGAAAAAATTGATATTGGTGGAATTTCATTGATTCGTGCTGCTGCAAAAAATTTCAAGGATACTGTAATTGTTTCTTCAGTAGATCAATATAGTTTATTGCTTGATTTAATTACTTCTCAAAACGGAGCAACAACATTAGAAAACAGAAAACTTCTTGCAACTAAAGCTTTTCACGTTTCTTCTCATTACGATGGTGCTATTTTTAACTATTTCAATACTGATGAAACAATCTATAAAGAAAGCATCGCTGATGGACAAGTGTTAAGATACGGAGAGAACCCACATCAAAAAGGATACTTCTTTGGTGAATTTGACGCAATGTTTAACAAAGTACATGGAAAAGAATTGTCATACAACAATTTATTAGATGTTGATGCTGCAGTAAACTTGATTAATGAATTTAAAAACGACGGTCCAACGTTTGCGATACTAAAACACAATAACGCTTGTGGATTAGCAACTAGACCAACTATTAGCGAGGCTTATAATGTCGCTTTAGCTTGTGATCCAACTTCAGCTTTTGGAGGAGTTTTAATTTCGAACACTAAAATAGATGTTGCAACCGCTACAGAAATAAACAAATTATTTTGCGAAGTAGTTATAGCACCTGCTTATGATGACGAGGCTAAAGCAATTTTAGAAGAAAAGAAAAACAGAATTATATTGATTCAAAATGAAGTTGAACTTCCTAATAAACAAGTAAGAACTTGCCTAAATGGACTTTTAATTCAAGAAAGAAACAATATCACTGACAATAAAGAAGCTTTAAAAACCGTTACAGTAACAGCACCTACTGAACAAGAAATTAAAGATTTAATATTTGCTTCAAAAATATGTAAAAACACTAAATCGAATACGATTGTTTTTGCAAAAAATGGAACACTTATTTCCTCTGGAACAGGACAAACTTCAAGAGTAGATGCATTGCTACAAGCAATTGAAAAAGCAAAGAATTTCGGATTTGATTTGAATGGAGCTTCTATGGCAAGTGATGCTTTTTTCCCTTTCCCAGATTGCGTGGAATTAGCTAAAAAAGCAGGGATTACAGCAGTAATTCAGCCTGGAGGATCAATAAAAGATGAACTAAGTATTAATTATTGCAATGAAAATAAAGTTGCAATGGTATTTACGGGAACTCGTCATTTCAAACATTAATTTGTTTAACTTTGCATCCTATTATTTATTATAAATTTTAACCCTTAAAAAACTTATGGGATTTTTTGATTTCATGACCGAGGATATTGCGATAGACCTTGGTACCGCTAATACTTTAATCATACATAATGATAAAGTTGTAATTGACAGCCCATCAATAGTCGCTCGTGATAGGGTTTCGGGTAAAATCATTGCTGTTGGTAAAGAAGCCAACATGATGCAAGGTAAAACACATGAAAACATTAAGACCATAAGGCCTTTGAAAGATGGTGTAATTGCTGACTTTGATGCTTCAGAAAAAATGATTAGTATGTTTATCAAAAGCATACCAGCATTGAAGAAAAGAATGTTTACTCCTGCGTTAAGAATGATAGTATGTATCCCTTCTGGTATTACTGAAGTGGAAATGAGAGCTGTAAAAGAATCTTGTGAACGCGTTAACGGTAAAGAAGTATATTTAATTCATGAGCCAATGGCTGCGGCTATAGGTATCGGAATTGATATTATGCAACCTAAAGGGAACATGATTGTTGACATAGGTGGTGGAACAACTGAAATTGCAGTTATTGCATTAGGCGGGATTGTTTGCGACAAATCAGTGAAAATTGCTGGTGATGTTTTTACAAATGATATCGTTTATTACATGCGTACACAACACAACCTTTTTGTTGGAGAAAGTACTGCTGAAAAGATAAAAATCCAAATTGGGGCTGCTATTGAAGATCTAGAAACTCCTCCAGAGGACATGTCAGTTCAAGGTAGAGATTTACTAACTGGTAAGCCTAAACAAGTTGAAGTTTCTTATAGAGAAATTGCCAAAGCATTAGACAAATCAATTCAACGTATTGAAGATGCAGTAATGGAAACATTATCGCAAACTCCTCCAGAATTAGCTGCTGATATTTACAACACTGGAATTTATCTTGCAGGTGGTGGATCAATGTTGAGAGGTCTTGATAAAAGAATTTCTCAAAAAACAGATCTACCAGTATATATCGCGGAAGATCCATTAAGAGCAGTTGTAAGAGGAACTGGAATGGCACTTAAAAACGTTACTAAATTTAAAAGTATTCTTATAAAATAACGAAAAGATAAATTCTAAATTCTAATCCTCGATAGTGGAGCGATTAGAATTTAGAATTACATTTTTGATTTTTTTTTAAATATTCAATTTCATACAATGCAGCAAATATTTAATTTTATTTTTAAAAACAGTAACAGAATACTGTTTTTGCTGCTTTTAACTATATCGTTGTCCTTAACGATACAGTCACATTCTTTCCACAGAAGTAAGATTATAAGCTCAGCTAATTTTTTAAGTGGTGGAGTTTATGAAAAAGTGAGTAATCTTAATGAGTATTTGAATCTAAAAACTCAAAACGATGCTCTTGCTATTGAAAATGCTAAACTAAAAAGTCTTCTATTTAACGCTAAAGACACTGCTTCAGCTAGAAAACTTGATAGCTTAAAAGGCGTAAAGCTGGAAGATATTATTGTTTCAAAAGTAATTCATAACTCCTATAATGTTTACGAAAATTACCTGACTTTAAATTCTGGTGAGTTAGATGGTGTGAAATCTGACATGGGTGTTGTCAATAGTTTAGGTATTGTTGGAATTATAGAAAACACCTCGCCAAGATATTCTACTGTAATAAGTATATTAAACAAAAGAACTCAAATCAACGCTAAGATTAAAAAGTCTGATCATTTTGGTTCATTAAACTGGAATGGTAAAAGCACTGGTTTTGTCCAACTAACAGATCTTCCTAGACTTGCATTAATCAAAGTTGGAGACACAGTTGTTACTGGTGGACAATCTGTGATATTTCCTGAGAACATTAACATTGGAACAATCGCTAAAATTTATAGAGATACTCAAACTAATTTTTACACACTAGATATCAAACTTTTTAATGACATGACAAATCTAGGTCATGTATATATTATCAAAAGAAAAGATCGCGACGAAGTTATTAATTTAGAAAAAAAACTAAAAGATGAATAGTGCCTTGTTAGCCAATATTTTTCGTTTTTTGCTATTATTAGCCGTTCAGATCATCATATTCAATAATATGAACTTTTTGGGCTACATAAGTCCATTTCCATATATTTTGTTTATAATCTTGTATCCCGTAAATGGTAATAAATCTGGTTTAATAGCGGCGAGTTTTTTACTTGGAATAATCATGGATTTATTTAGTAATTCTGGAGGAACGCATGCAACAGCCTGTTTAGTTTTAGCTTACTTTAGGCCATCCATTTTCAAGTTTGCTTTTGGACTAAGTTATGAATATCAAACAATAAAATTAAATGATGTTTTAACACCACAACGATTTTCATTTATATTACTATCAGTTGTTATACATCACTTTACCTTATTTTTATTAGAGGCTTTCCAGTTGACCTATATATTAGATACTTTAATAACGACATTATTAAGTACTGTATTCACCATCATAATTTGTATTATTATCATATATCTTATTAAGCCTAACAAAAGATGAGAAAAGTCTTGTTGCCTTCTTTAATTATCATTGCCACTTCATTACTTTTAATTCGAATTTTTTACTTACAGGTTGTTGACGATACTTTAAAATTAAAGTCGGAGAATAACGCTATCAAAAAAAAATACGAATATCCAGAGCGTGGCTATATATATGATCGAAAAGGAAAGTTATTAGTTGCTAATCAAGCGTCTTATGACATTATGGTAATTCCTCGCGAGGTAAAAAAAACTGACACATTAGAGTTTTGCCAATTACTGAACATCACTAAAGAAGACTTTATCCAAAAAATTGCAAAGGCTAAAGTATACAGTCCTAGACTTCCCTCCGTTTTCTTATCGCAATTAAACAAAAGTGAATTTGCTGCTTTCCAAGAAAAAATTCGAAAATATGAAGGCTTTTATTTCCAAAAACGTTCGTTGAGAGATTACGAAGTAGGTTTTGGTGCCAATATTTTTGGATTCATCACTCAAGTTAATGAGAGATTAGTTGCTAAAAACCCATACTATAACAGCGGTGACTTAATAGGACAACAAGGTGTAGAACAGAGTTATGAAGACCTTTTGAGAGGTGTCAAAGGAGTGAAATATGTTCAAAAAGATAAATACAACCGCGAAATCGGTTCGTATAAGGATGGAAAATATGATACTATAGCCGTTCAGGGTGAAGACATCAATCTTACTATTGACGCTGAACTACAAAAATATGGAGAGGAATTAATGCTCAACAAAAGAGGAGGAATTGTTGCCATTGAACCTAGTTCAGGTGAAATACTAGCGTTAGTAACAGCACCATCTTATGATCCTGGAATATTAGTGGGAAGACAACGCTCTAAAAATTACACTGAATTATATCGCGACTCTATAGCAAAACCACTCTATGACAGAGGCTTATTAGCAGAATATCCACCAGGTTCCCCGTTTAAAATTTTAACCGGACTTATTGGGTTGCAGGAAGGCGTAATTAATGAACAAACAACTTTCTATTGCAACCATGGATTTAGTTATGGACGCGGTAGATTTATGAAATGTCACGCGCACCCACCTGCCCAACAATTACATAACGGGATTTACAATTCTTGCAATACTTATTTTGCACAAGCCTTTATGCTAACCATAAACAAATACAATAATCCAGCTAAAGCAGTGGATATTTGGAGTAATCACGTAAAAAGCTTTGGTCTAGGTCAATTTATGGGGTATGATTTACCAACAGGTAAAAGAGGAAAAATCCCAGATTCGAAAACTTATAAAAAAATCTATCCTAATGGAGGTTGGAGATCTACCACTATCGTTTCTAATGCTATCGGACAGGGAGAAATAGTAATGACTCCAATTCAGTTAGCAAACATGATGGCGACAATTGCTAATGAAGGTTATTATTACACGCCTCACATCATCAAAAAAATAGAAGAGCATAAAATAGATGAGAAGTTTACAACAAAACATGTAACTACCATCGATAAAAAACATTTTAAGCCAATTATAAGCGGTCTTTCGGACGTTTTTAACTTAGGTACTGCAAGAGCTCTTAAAGTTGAAGGAATAGACATTTGCGGTAAAACAGGTACAGCAGAAAATTTTGCAAAAATTGGAGGTAAAAGAGTACAATTAAAAGATCACTCCATATTTGTAGCTTTCGCGCCAAAAGACAATCCAAAAATAGCAATTGCTGTAATGGTTGAAAATGGAGGGTTTGGAGCTGCGATAGCTGGACCAATTGCCAGCTTAATGATTGAGAAATACCTTCGTCAAAAAATCACAAGAATTGATTTAGAGAAAAAGATATTGGCGACTAGTTTACAAAGTGAATACGCTAAACTAGGCGGGCTTTCTGCAAAAGTGAAGGCACAAATGAGAATTCGCGATTCGATTTTAAACAAAAAAATAGCAATTCCAGTAGTTAAAGTGAAAATTGATACTACAAAAGAGAAAAAACAAGCGATATAATTCAGATGAAAAACCAAAGTGTATCAAACAATATTGACTGGATAAGTATAGTAATTTATACGTTATTAGTTATTTTGGGCTGGCTAAATATATACTCTTCATCCTTGTCTTCAATGGAGGACACGTATCAGAAGCAATTGATATTTATTGTTCTAACCATTCCTTTGATTTTCGTAGTGCTATCAGTTGATGGCAAATTTTACGAAAAGTATGCCAGTATTATTTTTATAATCTCCTTACTGTCATTAGTAGGCTTATTCGCCTTTGGAAAAACAATTGCTGGACAGCGTTGTTGGTATGCAATAGGTAGTTTTACATTACAACCTTCTGAATTTGCAAAAGCCGCAACATCATTGGCGCTAGCAAAATATTTAAGTGACACTCAAATAAATTTAAAAGAAGTCAGTCGACAATGGCAAGCCCTCGCTATTATACTATTACCTGTAATGTTAATTTTGCCACAGCCCGATCCTGGGAGTGCGTTAATCTACAGCATTTTTATAATTGTTTTGTACCGTGAAGGCTTACCTGCTTGGTATGTAGTAACTGGTTTTGTGACTGTACTGTTATTTATCTTAACACTAGTATTAGAACCGCAATATGTGATACTAATAGGACTTGCAGTTTTAGTCATCGTCCATTTTAAATCTAGATTAGGCGACCGAAACATTGTTTTAAGTAGCATACTTTTCGCGCTTATTACTGCATTTGTTTTTTCTGTCGACTACGTATTTGACAACTTATTCAAACAGCATCATAGAGACCGTTTCAACATCCTTTTAGGAAAAACAGTAGACATGAAAGGAATAGGATATAACACAAACCAATCAGAAATCGCAATCGGATCTGGTGGTTGGATTGGAAAAGGATTTCTTGAAGGAACACAAACTAAAGGTGGGTTTGTACCGGAACAACATACCGATTATATTTTCACAACTGTAGGTGAAGAGTGGGGTTTCGCTGGTTCATTAGTTGTAATTGCACTTTTTGCAGGTTTATTTCTTAGAATAATCTATTTAGCTGAAAGGCAAAAAACAAAATTTAGTAGAGTTTACGGTTATTGTGTCGCTGGAATTTTATTTACACACTTTTTTGTAAATATTGCGATGGTTGTTGGTATATTCCCAACAATTGGAGTGCCACTGCCCTTTTTCTCTTATGGAGGATCAGGACTTTGGGGATTCACGATCTTACTGTTTATCTTTATAAAAATGGATGCTAATAAAGTGAATGAGTGGTAAATTATATTGCCTACTATTTAAAACTCCAATCTTTATAATCAGTGTTGCGTTGTAGTATATCTTCCACTTTATCTTCTAATTTTGGGAAGAAATCTATTCCCGTTAATTTTTCAATGCTATCAACAGACACCACAAATTCATAAAGTGGCTTATCACTTTTTTCGTTTGGAACTAAAAACGCGATCATTTTAGATTTGTTTCCAACTGTGCTCATTAGTACTTTATAGAAATATTTAGGTACTGAAACTTTTTCCTTCCCTATTGTTGGCAATGAGCTTTCTAAAACACCTCCCGTAACGACATATAAACCATCATATTTTACAGCCCAATAACGTACTTTTTGCTCTAATCTATTCCAGACTCCTTCATTAAATTTATGATCTTGGGGTGAAATATTTGAGGTTAAGAAAGTGTCGTTGTATGCGTTCTGATCGAAAGCCATATCACCCGCTGGGCAAAGATGTCCTTTATCGTAGCCGGAGTTTTTATAGTTTTTCCAATCTGCAGAACCGGTTGTAACCTTCGAGTCTTCTATAAAATAAGGTCTTTTAAAATTACTGTTTTGCACATGAGACTTCTTTAATTCGTATGCAACCCACTCTGCTTGCTCAAATTCTTCATTGTACGAAAGTGTATAATAACTGTGGTTGACAATTTGATTAGTTGTTGAAGTTGGTAAAAAGTCAAAATTACCACCCGTCATCGCCGTATCATTATAGTCATCAGTATTTACTCTTCCACCTTCAAAAGACTTTTCAGTTTGTATCGTTGTGTCATTATCATTGGATTGGTTTTTATTACATGAATAAAAACACGTCAACGAAAATAATAAAATTATAAACGAGCTGTTTGTCTTCATTATACTATTTTAGAATGATTATTTTGGTTTAAATAAGAAAACAAGATACTTATAAAAAGTAAAATATCATTTATAAAGTGAAGTATAAAAAAACGCTCCAAAAGAAAATTTCCTTTGGAGCGCATTTTTATATGAATTACCGATTTATGATCTATTAAGATTTAACTAATTTTTCTTTTTTAATAGTAACTGGAATCGCTTTTTTAGTAATTGTTTTGGATTGCAAATCATCTAAAACATTAAGCGCTTCTTCAACATATATATCTTTCGCTAATGCTTCATGCCACCTTTCTCTTTTTTCTTTCAAAGTAGCATCATTATTCATTACGTCTGTCTCATAAGGTAAAGATGTAAATATTAATGTGTTCTTGTAATCAAAGATTGGTTTGTATTTTTTAGCTTTCTCTTCAATTTCAGTTTGCGCCGTTTTGAATTTATCAATGTTTAAATTATATACATTTTCTTTACTTCTGCTATCTATCCATTTTGCGTTTTCCTCAATTAACTGGAACTGCGGATTACCACTAATTCTACTTTTACTATTAGCAATTGCTTGATTAAAATTTGCATTTTTATTCCATTCTGTATACTCAGCCTTATCAATTTTATCCCATGGCATTGCGTTACTAATATCACGTTCACCCATTTTTAAATACGCATATCTATCTGGCATTACGATATCACTTCTTACTCCTTCAAGTTGGGTTGAGCCTCCGTTTATTCTATAGAACTTTTGAGTTGTAGTTTTAACCGCTCCTAGGTCACCCGCAGAACTACTACGAACAAATTGGTTTAAATCAATAACATTTTGTACCGTTCCTTTACCATAAGTTTGTTTACTACCAATGATAATTCCTCTTTTATAATCTTGAATTGCAGCTGCTAAAATTTCTGAAGCTGAAGCAGAGAAACTATTTACCATGATCACTAATGGTCCATCCCACTCAATCTTTTTATCTCTATCGTATAGAACTTCTTTTCTTCGACCTGCTGATTTGATTTGGACAATCGGCCCTTGTTCAATAAATAAGCCTGCAATATCTACAACAGTAGATAAAGATCCACCACCATCATCGCGAACATCTAATACGATTCCATCTACACCAGCTTTCTTTAATCGGTCTACTTCAATAGCGATATCTTTTCCAGCATCTCTACCGTCTTTATTTTCGAAATCAATATAGAATTTCGGCAAATAGATAACCCCATATTTTAATCCGTCTTTATTCACAACGCTTGACTTTGCGTATGTTTCCTCAATTTCAACGATGTCTCTAATGATCGGAATAACCTTAATAGTTCCATCTACTTTCTTAACGGTCAATCGAACTTCAGAACCTTTAGGTCCTTTTATTTTTTTAACAACATCATCAAGACGCATCCCCACTACTTCTACTGCCTCACTTTTACCTTGAGCCACTTTCATGATTAAGTCACCTGCTTCTAAAAGTTTTCCTCTCCATGCTGGTCCACCAGATATAAGTTCTGTGATTTCAGTAAAATCATTTTTCTTTTGTAGACGAGCTCCAATACCTTCTAACTTACCACTAATACTAACATCAAAACGCTCTTTTTCCTCTGGCGCAAAATAGTTTGTATGTGGGTCAAAACGAGCTGTGATTGAATTTACGTATACGGAAAACCAGTCATTTCGATTTAAGTCTTTTATAAATCCAAAATACTCATCTAAAGATTTAGCGGAACTTTCTCTCGTTTCCTTTTCTAATGCTTCAAAAGATTTAGCCTCGTATTTAGGATCATTTTTCTTCTTGTCTTCCTCTAACTTTTGCTTATCAGTCAACGAAGAAAGAGTAGTCAATTTAATCTGCTTACGCCATCTGTCTTTTAATTCTGCTAAGTTTTTTGGATAAGGAGCCTTCTCATAATCAATATTGAAACTTTCATCAACAGTATAGTCGAATGGCTTACTTAAAATTTCCTTATATATTTTAGCACTTTCATCCATTCTTTTCATCAAACGATCATAAGTAAGACTAAAAAAAGATAAATCTTTATTTAGCAACTGATCATCTAACTGCAGCTCAAATTTTGAAAATTCATCAATATCTGCTTGCAAAAAGAATCTTTTTGAAGGGTCAAGTGCATCTATATAGTCTTTGTAAATACCTTTCGAAAATGCATCATCAATTGTCGCAGGACTGTAATGTCCTTTTTCAATAACAAAAGTTAGCAACTCTAAAAGCAACTTATCCTTTTCTGGATCGTTAGCTTTTGTTGAATTCATTTTGAAAGCAAATAATGTCACCGACATAAGTACGACAACAAGGATAATTTTATAATTTCTTTTCATAAAGTTAAGAATAGTATTCATGAATTTTTTATTCTAATTTACGGTAAAAACCATGCCATCGGCAGCATAGTGCGCATAAACTTTTGTTAAAGATATAAAATACTTCTTTTTTTACTATTGGAAATGATTTAAGATAACATATTTTTATCTTTTGTTCACACAATGCCAATTTGCGTGGCTATATTTATCAGTAAAATCATATATTAACGTTGCTTTTTAACATATTTACAATGAAAAACCAAAGACCTTTAATACTAATAACAAATGATGACGGTGTTTCTGCACCTGGACTTCGAGCACTTGTTTCTGTTATGGCAGAGCTTGGCGAAATCATAGTCGTTGCACCGGATTCTCCACAAAGCGCTATGGGACATGCTATTACAACAAATAGCACTTTGTATTTAAATAAAATTTCAAAAGACAGTGATGCAATTCTTGAATATAGCTGTTCAGGAACGCCAGTTGACTGCGTAAAACTAGCGGTGAATGAGATTTTAAAACGCAAACCTGACTTATGTGTGTCTGGTATTAATCACGGCTCTAATTCATCGATAAACGTTATTTACTCTGGTACAATGAGTGCCGCTGTAGAAGCTGGAATTGAAGGTATACCTGCAATAGGATTTTCATTGATGGATTTTGACTGGAATGCTAACTTTGAACCTACAAAATCATTTATTAAAAAAATAGCTTCTGAAGTATTAGAAAATGGCTTGCCAGACGGTGTCGTGCTAAATGTTAATTTCCCAAAGCTTGAAGAAAAGGATATAAAAGGAATTCGTATTTGCCGTCAAGCGAAAGCCAGATGGATGGAGAAATTTGATAAAAGAAAAACACCGCAAGGAAGAGATTATTACTGGCTTGCTGGAGAATTTGTAAATCAAGATAAAGGAGAAGATACCGATGAATGGGCATTAGAACACAATTACATTTCAGTGGTTCCCGTACAATTTGATTTAACAGCGCACCACACTATACAAAACCTCAATACATGGAAATGGAATGAATAAAAAAGACTTACTCATTGGCTTCATAATAGGATTTACTGCTACGGTAGTTGGATCTTATTTATTTATCAGCTTGTTTACTGACTTTACTTTTCTAGCGGGAATTCAAATCTTAAAATCCCAAGGAAATCTAGGTAAAATAAGTACTCTTGGGACTATTCTCACCTTGATTGTTTTTGGAATTCTATTGAAATTGAATAAAGAAATGATGGCACGTGGTGTAGTGTTATCAGTGATTTTGCTGGCAATACTTACTTTATTTATTTAGACAAGGATATTACTTTACCTTTGCATATCAAATTAAGACAATTAAATTCCATCTAATTTAATTCGTTTTGGATTGAAAATTCTAAATCGTAAAAAAATGAAATACTATATAATTGCAGGTGAAGCATCAGGAGATTTACACGGTTCTAACTTAATGAAAGAACTGTACAAAAAAGATTCGTCTGCTGATATCCGCTTTTGGGGTGGCGATTTAATGCAAAATGTAGGCGGAACTTTAGTGAAGCATTACCGTGAATTAGCTTTTATGGGATTTGTAGAAGTTATTTTCAACTTAAAAACGATACTTGGAAATATTAAAATATGTAAAAAAGATATTTTAGAATTCAATCCTGACGTTCTAATTTTCATCGATTATCCTGGTTTTAATTTACGCATTGCAAAATGGGCAAAAGCATTAGGGATGCGAACTCATTACTATATTTCTCCACAAATATGGGCTTGGAAAGAAAGTAGAATCAGTGACATTAAGCGCGATGTAGATAAAATGTATGTGATTTTACCTTTCGAAAAAAAGTTCTACGAAGAAAAGCATCAGTATCCAGTAGAATTTGTAGGACATCCACTTATTGATGCCATCAACAATCAGCCAAAAGTCGATGCAATTACATTTAGAACGGAAAACAAACTTAGTGATAAGCCAATTATTGCTGTTTTACCTGGAAGCAGAAAACAAGAAATTACAAAAATGCTCTCGGTTATGCTTAGCGTAGTTAATGATTTTCCAGACTATCAATTTGTAATTGCTGGAGCACCAAGTCAAGATTTCGAATTCTACAAAAATTTTATCACTCAAGATAATATAAAATTCATATCTAATAAAACTTATGATTTGCTGCGTAATTCGACGGCAGCATTAGTTACTTCAGGAACTGCGACATTAGAAACAGCACTGTTTAAAGTGCCGGAAGTGGTTTGTTATAAAGGGAGTTGGGGTTCGTATCAAATTGCCAAACGAATCATCACATTGAAATATATTTCATTAGTAAATTTAATAATGGATGAGGAAGTTGTAACAGAACTAATTCAAGAGGATTGTACGCACAAGCGAATTAAAGAAGAACTTCAAAAACTATTGACTCCTAGCTATCGAGATACGCTTTTAGAAAAATATGCGTTATTAGAAAAGCAGTTGGGCGGAATTGGTGCAAGCGAAAAAACGGCTGCCCTTATTTTTGATGATCTAAAATAAGACAATAATTAACGCTCATAAATAAAAAGTAAACTCTTTTGAAAAATTTTATACTGCTACTACTTTTAGCAAGTTTTTTTACAGCTTGTAAATCTACGTCTCCCATAATTACTTCTAAAAAAGGAGAAAAGAGAGAGAAATCCAGTCGCTCTGAAAATAGAAGAACTGATAAAGTGGCTGATCATTTAATTGATCTTGCCGCAGATAATATTGGTGTAAGGTATAAATATGGAGGAACTACAAGATCTGGATTTGATTGCTCTGGTTTAATGTACACAGTTTTTAATGCTGAAAATATAGTGTTACCTCGTAATTCGTACGAACAATCTAAAATAGGTGTAGTTCTAAATCAAAAGCGGGAACAAGCGCAAAAAGGAGATCTAATTTTCTTTAAAACCGATAATAGTAAAATAATTAACCACGTTGGAATTATTACCGAAGTGAGTGAAGACGAAATTAAATTTATTCACTCTTCCACTTCAAAAGGTGTTATTATCTCGTCAACTAAACAAGCGTATTACAGGAATGCTTTAGTACAAATCAACAGAGTATTATAAAACATTAATGTCCGATAAAAAATAAATCCGCATGATTTTATTTTTCATCTATTTGATTGCCAATGTTTTAATTTTTATTTTCTGTGCTTTTATAAAA
>NZ_JBANDI010000010.1:0-111085 GCF_039123485.1 Flavobacterium sp. PL12 | reverse complement strand
CTTCTGATCTAAAGTCCATTTCTTGTATTTCATGTTTCAAATATATAAGTTTGAAATTTAAAATAACACTCCGAACTTATCGGGGGCTAAAATAATTAGTTAGATTAATTGTCAACTATAATGACAGATTCTACAATCTCACAAAATATTTAAAAACCATATTTCATTACTCAAATAAATAAGGTTTTATTTTTAGTTGATTGCAAATTATATAAAAATGATTCAGCTGACCTAGGTCATTTTAGATACTTATATCAGTCAGTACTTTTGTAAGTAGTTTAAGGAACCCTTTAAACTCTTCAACTGAATTCAATTTTAAATAAATCTTTAATGCTTTACAAAAGTTTAATTCAAAAAAACAACACTATGAATAAAATTATTACTTTTTGTGTTTTAGGCCTTTTAGGAACTACAGCGCACGCTCAGATGAAAGACATCACGGTTACTTTGCAACCAACAGCTAGTTATAACTGGTTCGATAAGAACACAGCTATAGATGATGGAGTAATGTACGGGGGTAGAATAGGTTTTGGTTTCGGTGAAACTATCGAACTGAGAGCTATTTATGAGAAATCAGCCGATCTAAAAAACACCGTTGATGGACTAAATTTTTTTTCAAACGATTTTGTAAATAATTTCAATTCTAGAAGTGTAGATATCGAAAGATTTGGAGGTGAGTTTAAAGCAAATATCCCAACGCGTGGCACATTTGTCCCATACTTTACTGTAGGTGCTGGAGTACAATCCCTTAAAGTTGATATAGCTGCAGTAGGAGCTCCTTCAAACCAACAAAAATCAGATCAGATTTTCGCACATGTAGGATTAGGAACTCAAATTAAATTAGGTAATCGCTTATTTTTAAATTTAGAAGCGAAAAATACTATTTTTAATATGAATCCTTCTTCTGTCTTGTTTCAAGAAGGACAAGATCAAAGTGAACTTGAGAATTGGTTAAATGATAATCAGAATACAAGGATGTATAACTGGACACTTCTTGCAGGTTTACAATTGTATCTAGGTGGCCGTACACCAGAAGAATACAGTGCATTAGATAGAGCGTATAAAAATAAATTCTCTGGTGGGTCAGGCGGGTTTAAATTGATATTTGAGCCAACAGGTTCGTTCATCAATTTTGACAATGACACCAATTTAGCAGACTCTTACTTTCTTGGAGGTAAAGTTGGATTTGATTTAAATCAATATATAGGCATAAGAGGATTTTATTACCAAGCTACTAGAAATGAGCAAATATCAACTGATTGGGACGATATGGCTATGTATGGAGGAGATTTTATTGCCAAACTAAATGTATCTCGCGGTCTAGTTCCTTACATTAATTTAGGTGGTGGATATCTAAATGTTAATAATAGTAAATACGTTGGAAAGAATGGACTAACTGGAGCTAAGTCAGGCTATTTTGCAAAAGGTGGTTTAGGTGTGAATGTTCCACTTGGTCGTAACTTTGAAGTTTTTGGTGATGCAAGTTTAATGTATACATCAGAACGTGACAACGATGATTTACAGAATACTATTGCTCCTGACGAATTAAAAACACATACCATGTATAGTGTGGGTGTACGTTTTCAGTTAGGTAAAAAAGCTGCTGATACAGACAAGCTTTTAGAAAGAAAGATCGAAATAAGAGCAGATGAGAAAACGCAAGTTTATAAAGATCGTATCAATGATCTAGAGTCTGAATTATCTGAAGCTTATAGAAATAGTGACACTAAAAAAGCAGTAGAAATTATTGAGGAGAAAAAAGAATTAGAACGTAAGATTTACTTTGAAGAAGAACCTACAAACAGTAAAGCGAAACAGCAATTCAACAATGAATCTGCAAAAGAATCACGCGTTGAAATGACTCCTAAGGAGCTTGAAAACCTTATTGAAAAAGTAATACAAGGAGTTGACGAAGAATCTACAAAAGCACAAACGGTTGACCAAAGAATGGATCGATTAGAGAGACTATTATTAGAAATTAATACTGGTACTTATAGAGAAAATTTAACTCCAGCTCGCCAAGAAGACGCTTCACAGAAAATTTTGGATAAATTAAATGAGCTAGACAAAAAAATTGAGAGAAATACAGATAAAATAAATAATCTGAATTTTAATAATCAGAATCCAAATTTAGATAAGACAACCATTATTAATTCAGGCCAACCGAATCAAATAGCTCCACAGGTTATACAGCAACCAGAAACAGTTGTTAATTCAAATAGTGGTGGAAACACGGTTTTAAAATCTGAATCTGCAGTAAAAGGAGTTGCGACAGGATGGGTCGTAAATGAAGGAATTTCAGTTTTCACAGGTGTAGCTATCGCAGATCAGGTAGCAATGACTATAGGGATTAGAGGAAATTACTCATTTACTAATTCTCCGTTTAAATTTATGCCAGACGTATATGTGGCACCAGGAAAAAATACTGGATTTGGAATAAATGCAAACGTAGTAGTTCCCTTTCCAGTAAATAAAGGTGTGATTTTAAATCCTTACGCAGGTCTAGGGATTGGATACAATGATGCAGCTGGAGCTAGCACTTTTAGTCCAAATATTATTTTAGGTACTTCTTTTAATGTACTTGGAGGTCGCCTATTTGCAGACTATACAGCACACAATTTTGTAGATATCCACAGAATATCTCTTGGATATAAATTAAATTTTTAATACTATGTTAGAGCTAAATAAATTACATAAATTAAAAAAGATAGTAGTTTCTCTGTGCATCTTATTTTCAATTAGTACTTTCTCTCAAAATAAAAAAAATAGTGAAAAAAGTACTATCGTGATGACACAGTCAGAACTAGACTCATTTTTAAGTACAATTGCAGAAGCAAGAAGAACACAAATTAAAGAACGAGATAGTAGAAAAATGAAGCAGGATTTAACTGAGTTACGCTCAAAATCGCAACAATCATCATTAGTACAACCACTTAGATATGAAAATGTTTCAAACGAGCAAATTCTTCGTGAATTGAATTATTTAAATCAGAGGATTGACCACTTAAGCTCAAGTAGCAATAGCATTTCTCCTTTAAGTAGAGATAATTCGACCATAATAATGCCAAGTAGTACACAAGCGTCAAATCCAGCTCTTTATCCTAATGCGAGAACTATCACAACACTTACTCCCGCGAAAGATTATAAAATAAAGCAGTTGGAGTTTACAATAGATTCACTTAAAAATGCCTACAAATCAAAAAAATCATATAATTCACTTAATGATAGTTTAGCAGGTGTTAAAGAACGATTACGAATTGTAAGACGTCAAATGGATAGTTTAGAGATGAAGGCTGAATCTTCTCAAAAAAGTTTCAAAAAAGATGTATTAACGGGCAAAACTTACTTTAGGCAACAAGTTTATTTTGATAACAATTCAGAAACTTTGAGAGATGAATATTTAAAATATATCCAGAATTTGACAAATATTTTAGTAAAATATCCTGAAGCAAAAGTGTTGTTAGAAGGATGGGCTAGTCCTCTAGGCAAAACTATTTATAATAAGCAGCTTTCAATGCGAAGAGCAGAATCAGTGGAAAAAATATTTTTAAAGAATGGAATTGAAATTAAACGTATTCTCACTTCTTTTAGGGGTGAAGATTTGTCATCCTCTGCATCACATGCAAGACGTGTTGAGATGTCAATCATTGTACAATGATGTAATTAATTTTTAAATATTAGATTAGTTAAAAAGTAAAAAGCTAGTAAATCAAGAGATTTGCTGGCTTTTTGCGATTATATAAAGTTATTGCAGATTTATTTCTCATCTAAATAACTTTAATATTTAAAACTTAACTGAATGAAACGGCAGTCGTAAATACTAATTTTTAAAAGTAAAGTTAAATTTTCAATTACCGAATTTCAAATCATATACAATCACAAGCATCTTATAATTAATAAAGTATAAAATATAATTGTGTAAATAATAACTTGATTCTTTTACTAATTTTAATTATTATTAATTCAAACATTCAACAACATGGATAATTTAAGTAAAACAGCAATTGAGATTAAAGAGGGATCAAAAGAATGTTTAGAAAACATGACAACAGTCCAAAAAACTGGAACTGAGCACACAAGTGAAGGAGATAACTATAATTCTCCGGAACATGATGACGATAGATTAAGTGATTATGAAAATAAAGAACTTAATGAAGAAGAGGATAATGACGATTTTTTAAATAGTGGAGAAAATGATGAAGACATGGATGACATGGATGAAATTGACGAAAGTGATATCGATGAACAATCGGATAATGATACAAATGATGACGAGAATGCGCAGAACAACGAGCACTTTTTAAATAGCGCTGATCCTAATGATCCAATAGGAGATGGTTCAAACAGAAATGAAAATTATTAGTTTAAAAAGAAGCAAAATATTAACTGAATTAAATACTTTAAAGAGCAGTCTCAAAATCCTGTTCTCTAAAGTATTTATTTTTGCAAAAATAATTTTCACTTACCTTTTAGCCTTAAGGCAATTCAAAATTCAAGAAATTCAACTTTAAATTTTCATCAGGTTTGTACACATTGAAATTTGGTACAACAGAAAAAGGCTACACTCCGCTTTGATTTATGCAACTATAGAAGACTTTATCAATCAAATTAATTACAAAAATTTAGCTTGACCTATACTGCAGGTTTTATTTACAGATCCAAATATTAGATTAAAACAAAAATGATAAGTTACATGAGGATAACAGAGCTTAAAAATTACGACAATTCCAATTTTTATAATAAAATTTTGACTTAATTAGCATGACTTTTGAAATTTAAAACTTCAATTATTTATATTCAGGAACTTTTTTTGTTCTCTATCTCGAAATTACCGCTTTAAAAACAAAAAAATTAGCTTATCACATAGCCAATAATTTTAAAAATGCATGGTTCTTGAGAAGAGAAAAGTGTTAGCAAAACAAAAAATAAAAAAAATGAAAAAAAACGTCTACTACCTTTTAATATTACTAATAGCATCAGCTCAAGTTTTTGCGCAATCAGAACCACGAAAATGGGCTTTTGATAATTATCATAAATACTACAACCCAAAAGTAAATGAGCCAGAGAAAGAGCAAGCAATTGAAAAATTAAGAGCGCATTATGCTACCTCAACTGAAGTAGATGGTAGGATAGGCAGCGTAAAATTAAGTTGGAAAGAGTGTAGCGAATTAATCCAAGAAAATGGTGCATTCAAGGATTTAATCGATAAAGAAAGAAACGTCGCAAGTACTGTTGCTGAAGCTTATAAAAGACTAGCTAAAATTGCGATATCTGTTAGACGTGGTGAAGTAACTGCAGAAGTAGCGCTAACGCCTTCCTATCTAAAATCTATTATTTATTATGGTAATTTAGAAATTAGTAGATCTAACTATGTACATCGTTTTCACGATTCTTGTTTTAGTATTCCGTCTTCGGCAGTTAGTATTTACTTTAGTTTTTTAAAGCAAATGGACGCTAATGAAAGTGGACAAAACAAAAATCCATTATTAAAAGAAGCCTGTGACATGCTAAAAGTTACGGCATTACAATCATGGACACAACCACTGCGCAAAGATGCTACAGATAATAATGTTGTACAAATAGAACGCTTTAGACATCACGTTTGGTGGGTAGGTGGAAATGGATTAGGAGGTTGGTCTGGGTACCGTGCTGTAATGCCTGTTGCTGTAATGTATAAATCAGTACCAATGATTGAATTACTAGCAGAGGTAGCAGTGGGTGGACTTAGCAATACTGCACAAAACACAAACGAAACTGATTTTTGGAATGAAGGTATGACTGTAGATGGCGCAGGATGGGGACATGGCAGACAATGTTTGATTTGGGGATATCCAATTCATGGCTCCAATGGAATATTTGGAATACTGAATTTACTAAAAGATACTCCTTTTAATAAGAATATCGATCGCGAAAACGTTGATGCTTTATTGAACTTTATACGAGGTGGTAATTTCTATTACTATAAAGGATATATACTGCCGTGTCTTGATCGTGGTTCAATGGTTTATGATAATAAAACGAGTGTTATCTCTTATATAAATATTGTAAACAACTTGATCACTAACTACATTAACGTGCTAACTAAAGCGGAATTAAATGAATTAACACAATTAAAAAAAGAAGCGCAAACAAAAAACATCCAAATGAAAGATTATCCTGCAGGGATGTATAACGGCACTCGTTGGTTTTTTAATAATGATGATTTAATAAAAAAAACTGATGATTATCACCTCATCGTTAATATGGCTTCTAGCAGATGTTCTGGATTAGAAAGTGCTGATAATACTGCTGACAATTATAATTTTTATACTGCTGATGGATTGACATTATTCCAAAGAACTGGTTATGAATACAAATCTATTTTTGGTGCTTATGATGTAACCGCATCGCCAGGAGTAACGGCAAGGGAAGGCATGGAAAAATTAGTTCCTGTAACTAATTGGGAAGGATATAATAGTTTACACAATTTTGCAGCAGCTGCAACTAGTGGTGGATTAAATAGTGCTTCTGGTTTCATTTTCGAAAAAAATAATACATATGATAAAAAGGATGAAAATGGCAAAACTAATAAAATTACAAACGAAATATTATATGGTGTAAAAGCAAATAAATCATGGTTTATTGTAGGCGATTACATGGTAGCTCTTGGTGCTGGAGTAAACAATAATAAACCGGAAATGGCTGGAACTATTCGTACTACTATTGATCACACAGCATGGGAAAATGAAGTTACTTTAATACAAAATGGAAAAGAAAAATCACTTTCTGGAAACATGGGTTCTATTTTAGCCGATAAAAACCCAATCTGGATTAAGCAAAAAAATAAGTTTGCCTATACCCTATTGCCTGAGTTCTCGAAGAAAATGAATTATACTTTAGAGACTAAAGAAACAGATTGGATAAAAATGAATCTCACCAATAAAAGCAAAGCAGACGCACCAAAATCTGTTAAAGTTTTTAAATTATGGTTGGATCACGGGCAAAAACCGACAAACGATACCTATGGTTATGTTGTTTATATTGGCAAAGGAAATCCTGCTGCTGAACTTCCAATGGTTGTAACAAATAACGATACAACTTTGCAAGCGGTACAATCTATGGATGGAAAAGTTATTGGTGCTGTATTTTATTCGAAAAATGCGATAATGAAAGCAGGCACAACTACGTTGAAAGTTTCAGCTCCTTGCGCTGTTTTGATAGAAAAAGTTAGTAAAGGATATATCATAAGCGTTACCGATGCTGAAATGAATAAAGACTTGAAAGAGATTGTAGTAACCTTAAATGGAAAATCTATTTCGTTTGCAATGCCTCAGGGTAAAGAATGCGGAAAACCAATTTCTCAGACAGTTACTCTATAAATCTATCAAAAATTTATTCTTTAAATCACAAAAATTAAAAGCGCTGAACTTAATCAGCGCTTTTTTTGTAAAAAGCATTTGTAATTCGAATTCATAATATGTTCGCAAAAAATAATAAGCGATAGCGATGATAAATTAGTGAATGAATTGTTCATAAATCCTACAAATGACATCGCCATGAAATTATTAAAATATGGTGCAGAAGTATAACTTATAGAAGCCCGAAACCGTGCGAAATGACATTAAGAATCGTGCAGTAGAAATGATCAAAATGTATTAGTAATTCAATTTTAGTTTGAGCCTACTTTCAACTTCAAATCTACAAGAAATTTTATGTTCAACTGTACTTCTATAAATTTTAAGGTCTAAAAAGTATCTTAATTGCATTAATTACTACAAATTAAAATACTATTGAACAATATTATCACTGAAATTACCATGGTATTTTACGAATAATTATAGATTGTCAAAAATTACTTTTTTAAAGAATTTAAAAAGAAATCCTTATTGAATAAATCAACAAAAGTTAAATAAATTATAGAGATATTGATGAAAGCGTTTAAAATCAATATCTTTAAGAACGTTAGTGCAAGAAATTTTATTGTTTTAATTAAAAAGAGAACTATGAATGCGCATCTCTTGTACTTCGATTCGTTCCAAAACAAAACTCAAAAAATAAAACATGGGAAAAGTAGTAAAAATTACAGATTTAGAAATGATAACTCACGACGTATTGAGAGTTACTTTTGAAAAACCAAAAGGATATACATTCGTACCGGGCCAGGCAGCAGACATTTCAGTTAATCAGCCAAATTGGGAAGATAAAAAAAGCTGTTTCACCTTCACTTCATTACCAGAAGATGAAACTTTAGAATTCACAATTAAGACCTATCCAGCGAGACAAAGAGTTACTAATAAATTACTATTGGCGCAGGTTGGGGACGAAATTATTCTACAAGATGCTTTTGGGGATATTAGAAATCAGGGCGAAGGAGTTTTTATCGCTGGCGGTGCTGGAGTTACTCCATTTATAGCTATTCTAAAAGTATTAGAACAAAAAGGAGCGGTAGGAAACAGCAAGTTAATTTTTGCTAATAAAAAGGCAGAAGATATTATTGATAAAAAATTCTTTTCAAACATTTTGGGTGATAATTTTATCAATGTGTTATCAGAAGAAAATAAAAAAGGATATGAAAATGGTTATATCACCACTGAAATCATTAAAAAACATGTAGACGGTAATTCTAATACTTACTACCTATGTGGGCCACCGCCAATGATGAATGCAATTGATGAAAGCTTATTATCCATTGGTGTAAATAAAAATAAAATTATTAAAGAGTCTTATTAATAATATTCAAGTTTTCAATTTTTATTCGATCCGGATTTCAAATTTAACTTTGATATAAAATATCATTAAAGCGTTTTCTTTTTAATTACCACAGTTATTGTAAAGTGTTGACAACGAAAACATAATAGTATTTGAGCTATTTTAAATAGGATTAAAAATTGCTGATTAACTTTACATAACATACCGTAACATTTTGATTTACTTACTTTTAATTAATTAAATGTTCACTTTAAAATATCTATAGTTCTCATTGTTTAAAGTATGGCTATCTTTGCAATTATTTTAAAAATAAAAATATTATGAAAATCAAAAGCCTACTTCTGGTATTCTTAGCTTTTATAGCTATTGGATGCAATTCAACAAAAAAGTCAAATCCAGAATCGAAAGATGAGACGATAACTGAGAAATATTGGAAATTAAAAACATTAGATGGTAAAGAAGTTTTGATGAAAAAAAATCAGGAGCGTGAAATCTTTATTACTTTGAAAACAAATGAAAATAGACTTACAGGATTTGCAGGATGCAATTCTTTGTCTGGTGAATACACGTTAGAGGAAGGAAATAGAATTAGCTTCAAAAATGTTGCAGTGACAATGAAAATGTGTCCAGATGTAGATTTAAACGAGAGTGAACTTTTAGAAGTTTTTGAATTAGCTGATAATTACACGATTGTAAATGATGTGTTATCTTTAAACGTAGGTAGAAGAGCTCCTTTAGCTGTTTTCGAAGCAGTTTACATGAACTAATATAATCGTTGTAGAATTCTACAATAACTAAAAATAACTTTTGTAGTGTGGTAACAAAATCAAAGATCTGGTATACGAATGTATATCAGATCTTTTTTTTATGCTTGATACCAAAATTTTATTTAACTAAAAAAAACGGATCAATCTTAAGTATAGAGAAGAGTAATTACATCTTTTATTAGTTTAGATGCTTAATTCATTCCCCTGAATTATCTAATCTTAATATTTCTATTAGCGCATGAACAAAATTTATTTTTAATCACTATTTAAAGACTATAAAATTTGTTCCTTGCATATTAAAAAATCTAAAAAATTATACAAAATTTCATCTAAAAATTTATACTCGTAAGTACTAACTTTAAATCTTTATCTTATGAAAGATTCAAAATTACAAATTTTTTAATGTTTGAATTTTAAATAATTTAAGAACAATAAATGACACTAATTTAAGAACTATAATTATTGTAATCGAAGCAATGGGTCGATTTATCGATAAATAGTTAATTAATTTACGCTAAGAAATGAGTGAAAATGATAAAGATTTATGCTAATGTACTTTATAAGAAAAGTTATAAAGAAAAGTTAAATTCATGAATTGTTAAATTTCGGCATTTGTTTTGCATTCCTGAGGTATGATAAAGAAAAATATTTTACTAACTGGAGCATCTGGAACTGTAGGTTTCGAGGCATTAAAGCAATTACTTGCTCTTGATAGATATACCATAACTGTTTTTGATCAAGAAAGTGAAGCCTCTCGCGAAAAATTACTTCCATTCAAAGATAAAATTACAATAGTCTTTGGTGATATTAGCAATTTTGATGACTTGGATGCTATTCAAAATATAGATTTTGCAATTCACTTAGCGGCAGTAATTCCGCCAGTAGCAGATGATTTTCCACCATTAGCTAAAAAAGTAAATTTAAATGGAACTCAAAATTTAGTAAAACAGTTAGAAATGCATTCGCCTGCAGCTTTTATTATGTTTAGTTCTAGTATTTCTGTCTATGGAGATCGAATAGTAGATCCTTATATTAATGTTGGAGACCAACTGCAACCCAGTGAAGGAGATTATTATGCAACAACTAAAATTGCAGCCGAAGAATACATTCGGAATAGTAAATTAGATTACACCATATTTAGATTAGCTGCAATTATGGGTAATCACAAAATATCAAAACTAATGTTTCACCAACCTTTAAATACAGCATTGGAAATAGCAACTCCTAGAGATACTGCGCGAGCATTTGTCAATGGAATTGAGAAACAGCATTTACTTTCTAAGCAAATTTTTAACTTGGGAGGAGGAGAAAGTTGTCGCGCTAGTTATAAAGTTTTTTTAGAGCGATCTTTTGCTATCTTTGGATTAGGGAAGTTAAATTTTCCTGAGCACGCGTTTGCAGATAAAAATTTCCATTGCGGATATTATGCTGATGGCGATGAGTTAGAGGAAATCGTACATTTTAGACAAGACAGTTTAGATGATTATTTTAAAATGGAATCTGAAAAAGTTTCGTCAGGTAGAAAAATTGCTACCTCTATAATTAAAGAACCGGTGAAATGGTTTTTGTTAAAAAAATCGGAACCATATCAGGCCTTTAAAGAGCACAATTCAATTCAAATGAAACACTATTTTAATTAAAAACACTAAATTATGAGTAACTTATTTATATTTTTCAGCCTCATCACAAGTTTATTTTCATCAGAAAATCCACAGTTAACCATTAAAATTTCCAATATTGAAAAAATGAAGGGAGAGATTATAATTGGTATTTTCGACAAAGACAAAAACTTTCTTAAAGAGGGATCTGCAATAAAAAATTATACTGTTAAAGTAGAAAAGAATACTGCTTTTATTACAATTACCGATTTACCTAAGGGCGAATATGCAGTTACAATGTATCATGACGAAAATTCAGATAAAGAATGTAATAGAAATTTTATGGGAATGCCAAAAGAATCTTATGCGTTTTCCAATAATTTTAAGCCAAAATTTGGCCCACCTAAATTTAAGGACTGTAAGTTTGAATTGATTGAGAACAAGACCTTAAATATTAAAATGATCAATTAGATATTTATACATCCATTGTATTAAAATGAGCATTGTAAATAGTAATCTAAAATTCAATCCTTTTTCAGTAGATTAAATTATTTAGTTTGTACTGCGCATATAAATTTTGCTTTGAGAAATTGAATTAAACTTGAACATTTTACATAAAAAAAACTAATAAAAATTAGTGCCTGATTTTATAAATCAGGCATTTTTTTTGAAAATCAAGGAGTAAATGTTTTGGCCTAATTAATTTTTACAATCAGTCTTAATCCCTTTTATTCCTCTAAAAATCAATGTAATAAAACTCTTGTAACAACTGCGTTTACAAAATAAGATTCATCTGAAATTTAATCCACAGCAGTTTTCTCGATAGTTTACATATTGTAATATGTACCGACAAATTGTTGTTGCTTCTCGAAATTAAAAAATACTATATCAAACATTTTTAATAATCGTTAATAGTGAATTAAAGCACTTTATATCTCAAAATGCTGTACTAAAATGCAATAAACAGTTAATTCGAAATTTAGAATGTCATTTCCTATTTTCTAGTAGCGTTGTAGATTTCTGATTTCTACTATTTCCTTTTTGCTATTTAATAACAATAATTATAAAACGCTAAAATAAGATCTTTAACTAAAGTAATCGTATTTTTACCTCTTATAAAAAACAGGAACCAACTACAATGACTGAATCTGAAGAACAAATAAAACTTATAGAAGAATTAGGTTTACAGCTAGAGGACAATATAAAACTGTCTCCCCTAGCCTCAAGAATTTATTCTTTACTAATTCTTTCTTCGAATGAAGGTCTAACATTTGAAGAAATTCAAACTATCGTTCCAGCTAGTAAAAGTTCAATTTCAGTAAACGTTAACGTTCTTTTGCAATTGGATTATATTTCTTTTTATACAAAATCCGGTACGAGAAAAAGGTATTTTAGACTTGCTAAATATTTTTCATTAGTAACATTAAATGTTGATCTTCAAGATATATCAAATGAGGTCCGTTTAATAGATAAAATCAATACCTACAATAAGAAGTACCATAGTGCGAAATATACCAATGAAAACTCTTTAGGAGATATATTACAAGATTATCTAATTAAAAAACAAACTCTAATTCAAGACACTATTAAAAAAATCGATGATTTTAGTGCTACTGATAAAGAAAAGTAAAAATTTTATCCTTTAAATCTGTAAGCTTATCATCACTAAATAAACAGTTGCACATCAAATAAATTAGACTTTATAACTTTAAATATAAAATGTATTACTATTTTGGTTCGTTTTGTTACGAACTTATCGTATATTTGTACTATTGATATAATGTAGAATCATTTAAAGAAAATAAAATACACACGAATGCCTTTTTTAACTAGAGTCGTAAAAACTTTGTTCAAACTCAAAGTTTTAAAAAAGCATTAGAAAATAGCATTAAATTTTTTCGCGGTGTTATATTAAGAAGATGAATAACGTTTAGTATATTTCTATCTTTTTCTTAATTTTACTTAAAAGCCATTTAGCTGCGTGATTTAGTTGGGCTAACATCTCTTTAAATAGTAAAAGAGAATAATTTAGAACAGGATTTTGCACAATTTCTAAAGAGATTTAAGTAAGAACATTTTAAATAGTGAACATTCCTTTTATAGTACGAAAGCATGCTTGTAAAAAACCATTAAACGAAATTTTAGAATACTATTTTTAGATTTTTAAGAAAACAAAACTATTACCAAATCAAAACAAGCCAAATTATTAAATGGTGCAATAACCACTGGGATTATTAACGCGTTTATTAACGGAGTAATTCAGTACTTTTTTCTAAAAGATTTACAAGTAATACCCATTTCAGTTGATGATATAACAAATGATATTCCTACGGTTTTAGGAGAAGCGGTTTCTTTAGCAATATCGTTATCTATTTTACTGACGGTGGTGGCATATTTTACGATTAAAGAGAAAAAAGTCAAGTTTTTCCCAACCGCTTTTTGGCTCGTGATAAAAAATGGTTTTTTTACTTTTGGAGTTATTACATCATTAGCAGTGATATGGCAAAAGAATATGGGCACTATTGAAGTTTCATTAGTGACTGCTTTGATAATAATTGGTTTAATTGCTGGTCTAATTTCTGGAGTTATTAACTATTTGACATTAAAGGAATGCACGATAATTACCGAGGATACTATAAGTAGTTAAAAAAAAATTATTTAAAAAAATAGTTAAACAAAACCTATCAATATGAAGCACATTTTATCTCTCATCCTGATTTTTTCCTTATTCAGTTGTAAAGAAACTAATAAAGATTCAAATGAATCGTCTAAGCTGTTCTATAATGGAGACATTCTCACCATGGACGGCGACTCTCCTCAATATGCAGAAGCAATTGTTGCGCAGAACGGAAAAATTGTTTTTGTAGGAACTAAATTAGAAGCGGAATCAAAGTTCGAAGAATCTGAAAAAATTGATCTAAAAGGTAGCACACTTTTACCCGGATTTATTGATCCGCATAGTCATTTTGGAATGGTTTCTAATACGATGGGACAAGTAGATTTGAATCCAAAACCCGTGGGAAATGTCACTAATCTTGCTGATATTTTAGAAAACCTTAAAAAGTATAAAGAAGATAAGAAAATTCCAGATGGTGAATGGATTTTTGGTTGGGGTTATGATGATGGCGAATTAACTGAAAAACGTCATCCTACCAAAAAAGATATTGATAAAGTATTGCCAAATAATCCGGTTTATCTCCAGCATACTAGCGGACATATGGGAGTTGCTAATTCGTTAGGACTTGAAGCTTTAAAAGTTTCAGCAGCTACAAAAAATCCTGACGGTGGAACTATTGTTCGTTTCCCAAATTCAAGTGATCCAACTGGCTTAGTGCAAGAAACAGCTATGTACCCTTTTGTACGTTTGATGATGGAAAAATTAGATTCTAAACAAGCAGAATTTTTCAACTCTACGCAAGATTATTATGCTTCAAACGGAATTACGACTGCACAAGATGGAATGACTAGCAGAGAATCTATAAAATTCTTTCAGTCACAAGCTGACGCTGGAAAATTAAAGATTGATTTGATTGCTTTAGCAGGATATTCAGAATTAGAAAGTAATTTAGCAGATACTACTCTACATTTTAAAACCTACAAAAACGGATTTAAAACTCAAGGAACAAAAATAGTTGCCGATGGTTCGCCACAAGGAAAAACAGCTTTCTTTAGCAAACCTTTTTTAACTGAAGTTCCTGGTTGTCATCATGATTGCAGAGGATTGCCAAGCTTAACTCAAGAAAATTTAAATAATTTATTTGAAACTGCTTACGCAAAAGACAATCAGTTGTTTATTCACTGTAATGGAGACGCTTCCATCGATATGGTTTTATTAGCACACGAAAATGCATGCAAAAAGTTAAACCAACCTTTAGATAAAGATCGAAGAACGATTGTTATTCATTCTCAATTTGTACGTCCGGAACAATTAAATAAATTTGTCCAGTATAGTATGCAACCTTCTTTCTTTACCAATCACGCTTATTTCTGGGGTGATGTTCATGTACAAAATTTAGGCAAAGCTCGCGCTGATTTTTTAAGTCCAATGGTTACAGCAAAAAAATTAGGTTTAAAACCGACGAATCATTCTGATGCTACGGTTACTCCTATCGATCCCATTTTCACCATTTGGACAGCTGTAAATCGAGTTTCAAGATCTGGTCAAGTAATTGGGGCATCTGAAAGAACAACTCCTTATTTAGCTTTACAAGCGATTACAGCGTTCGCCGCTTACGAGTTATTTGACGAGAAATTGAAAGGAACTTTAACTACTGGAAAATTAGCTGATTTTGTAATTTTAGATAAAAATCCATTAAAAGTACAACCAATGGAAATTAAAAACATCCAAATTTTAGAAACTATAAAAGAAGGTAAAACGATATTTAAGAGATAATACCAGCGTTAAAGATCATAGATATTAAAAATTAAAATAAATACAATTATGGATACATCAAAACATTTTGATTTAAAAGGAAAAACAGCAATAGTAACAGGTGGAGCAGGCGGAATAGGAAAAGCTTGTTGCGAAATACTAGCTGCTTACGGCGCTAACGTTGTTGTTTCAGATTATAACTTAGAAGCTGCTCAAGAATCATCAAAAGCAATAAACGACAATGGCGGAACTTCAATCGCAATAGATTGCAACGTTCTTGAAGACGCTGCCTTAATTAATTTAGTAGATAAAACTATTGAAAAATTTGGCAGTATCGAAATATTAGTAAATAATGTTGGTGGTGGTGGCGCAGGAAAAGAAAGCCCTTACGATATTGAGGTAGCGCAATTTAAAAAAGTGTTTGATATGAACGTTTTTAGTATGTGGCGTCTTTGTCAATTGGTTGCACCACATATGAAAAAATCAGGTTACGGTAGTATTATCAATATGTCGTCAATGGCTTCTATTAACAAAAGTCCTGCAATAAGCGCGTATGCATCGTCAAAAGCAGCAATAAATCATATGACGCGCAATCTAGCGTTTGATTATGGGCCAGATAATATTAGAATAAACGCAATTGGACCTGGCGCGACAAGAACGCACGCTTTAAGTACGGTATTAACTCCAGAATTAGAAAAAGCTATGTTGAAGCACACACCTATCCACAGGTTGGGTGAAGCGGAAGACATCGCAGGCGCGGTACTTTATTTTGCAGCGCCAATTTCAAGTTGGACAAGTGGCCAAGTTATTTTCATTAATGGTGGTGGCGAGCAGACTTTAGATATGTAAATCTTACTGAAAATTACAAACTTAGGACGTAATACAAAATCTAATTATTTTCAAAATTAGATAATGTATTACGTCTTTTTATTTAATGAGTGGAAGCATTAGTACAATAATTAATTTGAGACTACTTTAGAATATTATACTGCATTAGGCTCTATTTTGTATTACTTTCGCGGTCAAAAATATTAGGCATTACTTTTTATGAATAAAATTTATAACAATCGCTGGTTTCTTTTACTATTTATTTCGATCACATGGGGAAGCTCATTCATATTAATCAAGAAATCTCTCCTAGTATTTACACCTTATGAAATTGGAGCGATTCGCGTATTAGGATCTGGATTAATATTAGGAGCAATAGGTATTCCTGCACTTTTAAAAATGGGGAAAAATAATCTTTTATGGGTGATCATCGCAGGCTTCTTTGGAAACTTCCTTCCCATGTTCTTGTTTCCTATTGCTCAAACGCGAGTTAGTAGCTCTCTAGCAGGAATTTTGGATTCATTAGTTCCAATTTTTATTCTGGCATTTGGATTTTTACTCTTCGGAATCAAAAGCAAAATTACGCAAGTAATTGGTGCAATAATTGGTTTTATAGGAGCAGCAAGTTTGATCTTTTTTTCAGAAGGAAATTCTGAAAATTCACAGTTTGGTTATGCCATGCTTATCATTTTAGGTGGTGCTTCATACGCTGTAAATTCTCTAATTGTTAAAGAAAAACTACCCGAGCTTAACGCAGTGAAGTTGACCGCGGCAGTTTACAGCTTCTGGGCAATTCCATCTGGAATAATATTGTATTTCACTGGAATGATTCAAAATTTTGAAATGCAACCTACTTACATAGAACCAATAATCTATATGTCGTTCTTGACTATCTTTGGTACAGCGATCGCTATGCTTTTATACTTTAAGCTAATTCAAAAAACGTCAGCTGTTTTTGCAAGTATTTCTAGTTACTTATTACCGGTTGTTGCAATAATTTGGGGAATACTGGATGGTGAAGAATTTACATTCTGGTATATTGTAGGTGGTGCTTTAATTTCAATTGGAATTTACTTAATACGAGAGAAAAAAGCGTTAACTATAAGTACTACAAAACATTAATATAACAATTATTGGCATTGCATAAAAGCTAAATAATGCTGCAAATCTCATCTAAAACTGAAAGTAATTGTTACGCATTTTTCGATAAAATCACTTCTCACTTTAATTCTTTATTCTGTTGTAAATTGATTATTTATTGAAGAATGTATAACTCTTTGAGGGTAAGGAATTACGATGTTTTCTTTATTAAAAGCTTTGAGAAGAAGCACTCTATATTCACTTTTTATATTTTCAATTCTAAAAACGTCATCCGACCAAAAGTGAATTGTAAAGTTAAGAGATGACTCAGCAAATTCTTCAAACCGAATTATAGGTTTAGGTTCCGATCTAATTTTGTCAAAATTTTGAGCAGTTTGCTCCATAATTGACATTACCAAATCGACATCTGAGCTAAAATCAACTCTTGTAGAAACAGAGAATCTAGACGTAGTATCACTGTGTGTCCAATTGATAAGTTGATTTCGCGTTAGGTCAGTATTTGGTAAAATTATCCACTTATCATCTCTTGTTAAAACCGTCGTAGTTCTCAATTTTATTTGTTGCACTTTACATACAAGTCCTTTAATTTCAAGCACATCACCTACTTTAATTGATGAATCAATTAATATGATTAATCCGGAAATATAATCACTAAATAAGTTTTGCATCCCTAATCCAAAACCAACTAAAAGTGCCGCAGAACCCGCTAATAAAAGTGAAACATCTAATCCTATGAGATGCAAACCAATCATAAATGAAAAAACAATAATTACATATTTACTCAAAGTGTAAATCGAAAACTTCTTAGCATCATCAAAACGACTAGTCCTATATACTATTGATTTTATAGTTTTTAGCAAAATTCCAACCATGAATAACCATAAAATTAACTTTACAATCGCTAATACTTGCAATGAAAATCCATCAAATGTAAATAGAGTATATTTTAAAAATTCTTTCATTCTTGTAAAAATATATTTATTCTGTAGTATTATAAATAATTGAGCTAAAATGATTTTTGACTTAAATTACAATGTTTTTTCAGCTTTGGTTTTATTAAACATCAATCCCAACATCATTACCACTGCACTCAGAATAATCACTTGAATAATCAAAGAGCTATTTATAAAATTAATGCTTTTTGATAAAGGGATTGAAATAAAAAGCATAATGGTCACTAAGCCTCGAGGTGCAACAAAGAGAAGCGGCGCTAATTCAATTTTTAAAACTTTAAGTTGGATTACTCTAGCTAAAATTATTACAGCGATAATTCCGAAAGCAAAAGGAAGCGTTTCACTATTTAGTAAGACATCTGATGTAATAGTATAACCAAAAAGTATGAAGAATAGCGTTCGAACCAAAAATGAAACTTCAGCAATTAGTTTAGCAAATTCACGAACCTCTAAATTCAGTTTTTCTGGATTCAACTTCTTTATGAATCTAAAGCCTTTTAGTTCATCTAAGTTATTTAAAAATAATCCAAAGATTAGAATGAATAATAGCGCTGGCAAATGATAAATTTTTGCAAGAGCATACACTAAAATAATCATTACCATAATGGGAATAAACTTAACATGATGGTCTATTTTTTTAATCAAAAGTGATAAGCCTAAACTAGCAACTAACGATATTACTAGCATGATAAGTATTTGTATAAAGAAGGTAAAAAACGAACCTACTCCAATCGTTTCATTGGTCAGAAAAAAATTAAATAAAATCACACCAAAAATATCAGACATACTGCTCTCATAAACCACAAATTCTTTTTTACTTGAGGATAAATTTTGAACGCTAGGTATAGCAATCGCACTACTTATTATACAAAATGGCACTGCGTTTAATAAACTGATCATAACACCTTGATTTGTAAAATAATTAATTGCAAATCCAAAAATTAAAAGTAAAAATACGAGCGGAATCAAAGCCGAGAAAAAGGAACTAGTTATAACTTTCTTTTTGTTTTTATTTAATTCAAGATCTAATCCTGCCTCTAGCACTATCAAGATTAATCCAATTGTTCCAATAACTGGCAGCATTAAATCTAGGTTCGGTATTTTAATTTCAAAAAAGTTGATTCCTTGATGAATTGAAAATCCCATGATTAGCATAATGATAACGGTCGGAATTTTGGTGTGCTTTGAACTCAAGTCAAAGGCGTATGCTACTAATATCAGTAAGCAAAGTATAATTATCCAAGTAATTGTCATAGTGTGTTTTTAGTAGATGGCGAGGCTTAAATAATTGTGTTGTTGAAATAATTTAATTTTCTCTACTACTTTAAGATAATTATAATTACGTCGTTTTACAGATTTAAAAAATAATAACAGCTTGTGAAATTTTAAAATTAATTTTTGATTTCTTATTCAAAAGTAACTTTTAGTAAAATATTGAATGAGCTGAGAAACAATCACTAAGCAAATAAAAATGTAAGCGATCAAATTAGAATTTATTTGTTTTTTGTGAGTCGAAATTTACAATATTAATTACTGCTACATTTTTATAATATTATAAATATTTTTTATAATTTACACTCTCTAATAAAGATATCTCTATAAGCCATATTATTTTATAGTATTAAAAATTTGCATTCTACTTGATCCTAAAGCAAATAAAAAAGTGCGTAATAAAAAGTTTTATTAAATAAAGATAAGTCAAACGTATAAAAAAGAGTGTAATTAGCTGTTATAAATAGTTTTTAGTATTAAAAATAAAATTAATAGTTTCTAAATGTGTAATGTGTTCCCCTAGTTTTTAATTTAATCATTTTGTAATTAATAAGAAATATCAATCTTATGATGAATTGGATATTAGCAACTCAAATTATTTATTCATTAGCAGTTTTTATTGTAATCCTTCGCGTTCTCTATGATACTCGCAGCAGTACAAAAGCTTTAGCCTATATTTTATTCATCATTTTTGTTCCAATAGCGGGAATGCTTTTCTACTTTTCGTTTGGAATCAACTACAGAAAGAGACAGTTATATAGTAAAAAGTTAGAGGTTGATGAACCAATACGAGTTAAAATTCAGAATAAAATGAATGTTTACTCTGATGCAATTCTTAATTCTGGCCTTATCGCCGAAAAGCATAAAACATTAACAGAGTTTATTCGTCGCTCAGGAAGTAGTCCGTTAACTGCTAACAATAAAGTAAAACTTTTTATTAATGGTGAGGAGAAATTTCCTGAGTTACTAATAGCTTTAGAAAACGCAAAATCACACATTCACTTCGAATATTATATCTACGAAAGTGATGTTACTGGTAATCAAATAGCAGATTTATTAATTAAAAAATCAAATGAAGGTCTTGAAGTTCGTTTCATGTATGATGATTTTGGAAGCCATGGTTTAGGAAAAGAATTTATAGAAAAGTTAAACGCTGCCGGAGTTCAAACAGCCCCTTTTTACAAGATAAAATGGTACGCCTTAGCAAACCGAATTAATTATAGAAACCACCGAAAAATTATAATTATCGACGGATTAACTGGTTTTGTTGGAGGTATAAACATGAGCGATAAGTACAGAAATGATTTGGAAACAAAAAATAAGCTGTTTTGGAGAGATACCCATTTAATGATAAATGGACAAGCTACCTCCTATTTACAATATTTATTCCTGTGCAATTGGAATTTTTGTAGCACGACAAAATTAACTTATAATGAAACGTACTTTCCCACTATAAATCATAATGAAATAATCGAAAATGAAGTAGTGCAAATTGCTGCATCAGGACCAGACAGCGCGCAACCCGTTATTTTCTATTCTCTGTTAGAAGCAATAAGCTGCGCTAAAAAAAGTATATATATTACTAGTCCTTATTTTATTCCTGGCGAAAGTTTAATGGATGCTCTAATTATTGCAATACAGAGCGGATTAGATGTAAAAGTGTTAATTCCGGGAATATCAGATTCCAAAATGGTCAACTCAGCCGCAAGTGCTTACTATACTGAATTATTACAGTATGGTGCAAAAATTTATAAGTACAACAAAGGATTTGTACACGCTAAAACAATGGTAATCGATGATGATTTGGCCATTATAGGATCTGCTAATATGGATTATAGAAGTTTTGATCTGAACTTTGAGGTCAATGCTTTGATTTATAATGAGAAAACAGCGAGAGAGTTAACAGTAGCTTTCGAGAACGATTTAAAAGAATCAGTACAAATTGATGCTAAACTTTGGCTTGGCAGACCGAAATATATTCATTTATGGGAGAAAATTGTTCGCTTAATTTCTCCTTTTTTATAACAGTTAGTACGTATTAACAAAACTTTTAGTTCTTTTAGTTCGTAACTAAACGAACTTGTTGTAAATTTGCACTTTAGTTTATATTAAAATTAAATATTATGAATACGATAATGGTGCCAACTGACTTCTCAGAACATAGTGAAAATGCGCTAAAAGCAGCGGCATTGATAGCTAAACATCAAAACGCTAAGCTTTTGGTTTTACACTTCGCTGGTATTAAAGATTCATCTCTTATAAAAAATAATGATGATAGTTTTACTGAAACTATGTTTTGCATAAGATTAGCGGAAAAGAACTACGTTCAATTTTTGGATAAAGCCTATTTAGAAGGACTGTCAGTGAGTCAAATTATAAAGAAAAACACTAATTTCAGTGAGATTAATGAGGTGCTCACCGAGAACAATGTGTCGCTTATCGTTATGAGTTCTCATGGAACTAGCGGCTTACATGAAATAGTAATAGGATCTAACACTGAGAAGGTTATACGATATTCAAATGTGCCCGTATTAGTTATTAAAGAAGTCGCATCACAATACAAAATGGGAATTGGTGTATATACTTCAGACTTTTCAGAAGATAGTATTGATGCTTATATAACTGCAAAAGAGTTTTTTAAAGAGTGGCAAACGACGATGAAAATGGTCTATATAAATCCAAACGGAAGAAAGTTTAAAAATACTCGAGAATTAGATCTAATTCTTACTAATTTCTTTACAAAAGCAGGAGAAAAAGATAGTTCCGAATTTAAAAACAATGTCACTATTTATTCAGAACACTCAATTGAAAAAGGCATTTTCAATTTTAGTGAAGATATAAACGCAGATTTTATTGTTATTCCTACTCACGCTCGTCAAGGTATTGCATCAATTTTAAAAGGGAGTCTATCTGAAGATGTTGCAAATCATTCGATGATACCAGTTTTAACAATCAGGATATAATTAGATGTCAAAAGAATTTATCATTAATTTGAAATATTTAAAAATGAAAAAATTTATATTTTTTACACTTTTAAGCTTTATGTTGTTTAGTATAGGAAACGCATCAGCTGTAGCGCAGGAAACGCAAGAACGACTGATGACTATTCAGGAATTAGCCGAAAGTTTAAGTAAAAACAACATTCAGTTAAAAATTGCAAACACTTCTGTAAAAGTTGCCGATGCAAAAATTGGGGCAGTAAAAACGAATCGACTTCCTGATATTTCTACAGATGTGAGCGCCTTTTATTTAAGTGACGTAACTATCTACGATACTGGATTCAAGAAATTGCAAAAGGTTGATCTTCCTAATTTTGGAAATCAATTTAATGTGAAAGCTAATCAACTTCTATTTGCTGGAGGAAAAATTAATAAATCAATCGCTCTAGCTGAATTGAGTAAAAGTCTTAGCGAAAATCAACTGAATAATACTGAACAGAGCATCAAATTAAATGGTATTGAATTATATCTAAATCTTTACAATCTTCAAAATCAAAAGAATATTCTTGAAAACAATAAGAATCTAGCGTCAAAGCGAACACAAAATACTAAATTCTTCTACGATCAAAATATGATTACCAAAAACGAAATGCTTCGTGCACAAGTTTTAGAACGTCAATTAGAACAAAGTATTCTTCAGGTTCAAAATGCCATTTTTATCACCAATAAGAATTTAACTTTACTTACAGGATTAGATGAAAACATATTGATTATCCCTACGATTGACAATATCAATCATAACATTCGAAAACAAGACGAACAATATTACAGACAAATTGCATTTTCAAAAAATCCTCAAATAACTGGAAGTGATATGCAGATTGCAATTGCTGAAAAGAATTTTGAATTAACACAAACGGATCGAGTTCCCGTTCTAGCTGCTTTTGCAGGATACAATGCAAATCGTCCACAAACAACTGGCACACCAATAGACTTATATTCAAATACGTACCAAGTTGGTTTGAGTTTGTCCTATAATATTGGATCGATTTATAAAAACTTTAAAAAAGAAGCAGTCGATAAAATAGTAATTGACCAAGCCGAGCAGCAAAAAGAAGAAGTGAGACAACAAATTGAATCAGATGTAAATGCAGCCTATAAAAATTACCATCAAGCAATACAACAGCGAGAAGTTAGCATAATTAATCAGGAAGCAGCTTCAGAGAATTATCGTATTACTGAATTGAAGTATAAAAATCAACTAGTAACTTACATCGAAATTATTGACGCTGCAAACACAAAACTGCAAGCTGAACTACAAGTACTTGACGACCAAACAAATATCATTTTAAACTACGTGAGACTTCTTCGTGTTACGGGTGAACTATAAAAAACTATCACTATAAAGAATTAGAAATTATGGCAACAACAGAATCAACACCAGAAGCAGCAGCAACACCAAAAATGAAAAAGAACAATAAGCTCTATTTAATTCTTTTAAATTCTTTTGTTTTCGCTATTACATTATTCGCCATTTGGTACGTTATTAAAAACTATTTGCATATTAATGACGATACTTATGTGAGTGATGCACAAGTAAAGGCGTATATAAATCCTGTGAATTCGAGAGTTCCAGGTTATGTAACCGATATTTTTTTTACTGAACATCAGTCTGTAAAAAAAGGTGATACGCTATTAATCCTTGATAAAACCGAATTTGAAAATTCTATTTTGCAGGCAGAAGCAGGATTGAGTCAGGCACAAGCTGGAAAAATTGCTGTATCATCATCAGTTGCTCGAGTTGGTAGTGGTGAGAGCACTGTTGAAGCAAATATGCTTGGAGTTCAAGCGCAACTTAGTAATGCTAAAGCAGATTTAGCACGTTATAAAAATTTACTAGATAATGATGCTGTTACGTTACAGCAATATCAGCAAATTGAAACGCAAGTTAAAACCTTGCAATCTCAATACAATGCTTTAAACAAGCAGAAAAACACTGCGTCTTTATCTACAAATGAAACCAAGTCTCAGCTAGCGGTTAGTGATGCACAAATAAAATCCGCAGAAGCTACTTTAGCAAGAGCAAAACTTAACTTAAAGTACACAGTGATTTTAGCTCCAAAAGATGGTGTTATGGGCAGAAGAACTATTACTACTGGGCAATTCGTACAGCAAGGACAGCAAATTGCTGCTTTAGTTCAAGATAATTCAAAATGGGTGGAAGCAAATTTATTAGAAACTCAGTTATCAATAGTAAAAGTAGGAGACGTAATTAACTTTACTGTTGATGCGATGGGAAAACAAAAATTTGAAGGTAAAGTGACTTCTATTTCAGCAGCAACAGGAGCAGCTTACTCTGCAATTCCTACTGATAATTCTGCTGGAAATTTTGTAAAAGTACAACAGCGCATTCCCGTTAAAATTGAATTTACACAAAATAACGATCCTAAATTAGTGGAACTTGTGCGCGTAGGAATGAATGTAGTGATGACCTTAAACGATTAAAAAATGTATAATAAAGGCTTATTTGCAGATTGGGTTCCAAAACCATTAATGATAGTTTTACTTATTGTATTTCTCTTACCAGTTTTAGTGGTAAGCGGTATTTACACAGGTAACTTGAGTTATATTGTAAGTAGTCTTGGTACACAAAATGAATGGATAGTTTTTGCAAACTATGCTGGAGTTGTGGGAATGGGTGTTAGTTTACCAATTATTTTTAGGTATAAATTGCGATTTCACACCAAGTATCTTATGGTTCGAACGCTTCTCTTTATTGCTTTGGCTAATTTTATGATTGCAACTACAGATAGTAATATAGTGATAGTTTCAAGCGCATTTTTTATAGGATTTCTTAAAATGTTTGCACTTATTGAACTGATAATGCCAATGATGTTTATTATTGCTCCAGATGGAAATCGCCCTCGTTTTTACGCTATTTTTTACCCTTCTGCAATTGTTTTCCCACAACTGGTTGGGTATTTAATGACACGTTACGGATTTAATACCTATTGGCAAAATTCTAACTTTTTAATGGCAATCATTATGCTATTTCTTGCCACATTATCCATTGTTTTTATGCACAATCAACGATATGATAAAAAAGTGTCTCGAAAAGGAATCGATTGGACTGGGATGTTTTTATTTACAATAGTGTTTTTAGCTTTAGCATATGTCATAGCGTTTGCGAAACAACAAAACTACTTTAGATCAGATAATATTATATTCGCATTCGGAGTTATGATTTTTGGAAGCATTCTTTATGTGATTAATCAACGTCTAAAAGATGATCCTTTTGTCAATTTTAATTTTTTCAAAAATTATAGCGTAATTCATGGTAGCGTTATGTTATTGATGTTAGGGTTTTTCTTAGCGGGAAGTTCTTTGCAGAGCAAAATAACTATTGGAATATTAGGTTTTGACTCACTCATGGACAACTCATTTAATCTATGGATGATTCCGGGCTTGCTACTTGCAATTTTTTACAGTATGAAATGGCTTGTAAAAGAGAAATCCTTGAAAATTTATATTCTCACTGGCTTCTCAGCCTTACTTTTTTATTACATATTTATGTATTTCTTGGTATCACCAGGTTTAAGTTACGAGAAATTAATTGTTCCAAACATAATTCGTGGTTTTGGGATGGCTGTTTTATTTATTGGAATTTGGCTTTACGCACTTGGTAATTTACCGCCAGACTCAATGCTTGGAGCAGCTGCTGTTTTGATCATTGTGCGAACAATGATTGGACCTGGTTTATGGAGTATAGCATTTAATTACATCGATGGAATTTGGAAATTAGAAGTCTTAACAAACTTAGTCGGGAAAATCGACGCATCTGCTTACTCGCAACAAAAAGCGATGGGTTTATACAGAATCATTAATCTTGATGCATTAATGATTTCTACAAAAAGGATTTATGGGCTATTAATAATGGTAGGAGCTTCTGTTTTAATCTATGTTTCTTTACTCAATTTTGAGGGTTTAAACACCAGAAGACTTGTGTTATTGAAAAAACGTCTAAAAGGGAAATCTGTTAAAGGATACATTAGAGATGTAGAAATTCAAGACGAAGAAACCATGAAAGAAGAAGTGAAAGCTGCAAGTGCCGTTGCTGTTTAAAAAACACACAAACGATCGAATACTTGTTGCTGATTAATTCCTGAGTGCTTTTTTTTTTAATTAATTCCAACTTTCACTCACTACACTACCCTTCTCTTCATCTTTTATTACATTTATCGAACGTGGAATTCGCTCTTGCAATTCTGCTACGTGTGAAATAATCCCAACAATTCTATTCTCTTTATACAAAGATTGCAAGGTTTCAAAAACAACTGAGATACTGTCTGGATCTTGTGTTCCGAAGCCTTCATCGATAAAAAAGAAGTTCTTATCGTTCTTATTTAGCGATTGAACGCTTTCCGCTAAAGCTAAAGCTAGACACAGTGAGGCTTGAAAACCTTGACCACCAGAAAGTGTTTTTACACTTCTAGAAGCACCATTATTTAGATAGTCAATCACTTCAAATTCGTTAGAATTGCTAATCGTTAAACTTAATTGATTTTTAGTCATTCGATGAAAACGTACATTAGCCACATCAGCTAAATTTTGTAAATAAATACTCGAAACATAGTTTACAAAACCACTCGCATTAAACATATTAGCTAGAGTTTGTAAGTTAATCGAACGTGCTTTTAAAACATCAAATTGAGCTAGTAAGTCTGCTTTTTTTATAAATTCCTTCTTAACTCGTTCTAGATTATCTTGTAGAGTAGATACTTTTCCTAATTGCGATTCATATTTTAGTTGAAATGCTGAAAACTGTATCGTTTTTTGCTCAAGAATTTTACCATCAAAAGTTTTACCTACAACCAATTTCTCACCTTCTAAAACAGAATTAATTGCAGTTAGTAAGTTTACAGTGAAAAGTTTTACCTTCTCTTTTTCAGCTTCAATGTTCCAGTTTTTAATAAGTATAGATCTCACTTCTTCAACAGACGAAAAAGAATGCTCAGCTAGCAAATCTTCAATGATTTTTTGAGTCTGCAATAGTGCTTTTTCGCTCTCAATAACTTGTAATTGGATAGTTGCTAAAACTCCTGTTAGCGTTGCTAGTTCTTGCTTTTCTCTAGCGACAACTTCTTGTAAAAGATTATAATCCTGTTCTACTTTTATGTTTTTAGTCTGTAAAGCTATTTTTTCAGCTTGAATTGAAGCTAATGCAGCTGCTTCGTAATCATTGAATGAAAGTACTTTAAGTTGTGATAATTCATTTTCAATGGAACCAACTTTAGAAGCTTTCTTGCTTTCTAATTCACTTATAGCGGCGTTGTGATTTTTTAGTAATAAAGCTATAGTGTATTGCTCTTTGCGAAGTTCGTTTTGATTTTCTTCTAAAGCAATTATCGTCTTTTCTAAAACTTGTTGTTCCGTTTTTTTTAACTCAAAAATCTGCGAATTCTGTACATCAAAATCGTTCCATACGAATTTTGACAAATGGATTTTTTGCTCGTATTCAATTCTTTCTCTTTCTAAAATAATTTTGCCTAATTCATCCTGAAAATGAGTGATTTCGAATTCTAATTTTTCACATTCCGACTTCTTTAAATTGATTTGTGTTTCTTCGTCCTGTAAGTCTGAAATTGTATTAGAAATAATTTCTAAGTGATTTACGACATTTTCAAATTGCATGACATTTGGATGCTCTTGCGAACCACAAAGTGGACAATTTTCACCATCGTGTAAATTATCAGCAAAATGACTTAGCTCTTTAGAAACTAAAAGTTTTGTTCGGATTTCGATAGCTTTTTCCTTTTCAATCGAAAGTGTTTCTAGCTTCGTTTTAAAAAAAGCTTTCCAACTTTCGACAGGTAATTTTAAGAGCTGAAAAGCAGCAGATTTTGAGTTTAAGTTCGTTTGGAAAACATCCTTTTTTTTGTCATTATCTTCAAGATTAGTAGTAAGATAAAGCTGTCTCTGGTACCAAGCTCCTACATCTAATAAAATTGAAGGATCCAATCTGTTCTTTTTGGCATCGACCAATTGGATTTGAGTAGTTCCTAATTTTGCAGCTAACCCCTTTTCTTTTTCATCACTTTCTAAAAATAGTGCTTTTGCTAACTTTATTTTTTCATCAATAATGTTGGCTTCAGCCTTTGCTACAATTACTTTTTCAATCGATTGTAAATCGTAAACTTTATATTTAGAATTCTCGAGAGTTTCAAAATCAGATTGGAGAACATCTAAAGCAGCTTGCGTTTTTATATTATTATCTAAAATTAATTTCTTCTGATTTTCAGTCGAATTTAGATTTTCTTTTGCCTTTTCTAAGGCTGTTTTCTCTGTTTTTAATGTGATTAAATTCGATTTAAAATTCCGTTCCGTTTTTTCGAATAAATTTAATTCAACTTCTAAAAAATCAATCGCTACTTTTTCATTATTCAATCTTGAAAGATGACTTTTCTTTTTTTCTAAATCTTCAAATTTGGTTTTCAAATCCGCGAGCTCATTCACTTCCTTCTCGATTAAACTCAAATCTACTTTATCCCTATGTAATTCCGCAACAGCAGTTAAAGCTTCATTTTCTAAAAGAGCAATCGCTTCTACTGAAATAGCTTCAAATCCTGATAATTCTCCATTTAAGAAATCCAATTTACTATTTGTTTCTTTTTGTAAAGCGGAAACTTTATAACTTAAATCAAAACGTTCTAGATGAAAAATTTCTTTCATCATGTCAGAGCGTTCTTTTCCTTTTAAACCTAAAAACTCATTAAATTTCCCTTGCGGAATAATAATAGTACGTCTAAAGTTTTCATAGGTAAGTCCTATTATAACTGTCGCATCAGCAGAAGTCAACGGAATCCATTGCCCATCTTTCCATTCATACGCTAATCGTTCTATAGTAGTAGTTTCCTCAAAGCGTTTTTTTCGTTTCCAATCTGCTACAAACTTGAATTTTCGTTCTTCATAATTGAAGAATTCAAAATCGATATTTGCTCTATCTGATTTTAAATTTAACATGTTGTAAGCGCGCTTGTCCGCCTTATTCAATCGATCCGTTTCACCATATAGTACAAAACCTATAGCTTCTAAAACGGAAGATTTCCCAGAACCTACAGCACCAAAAATTCCAAATAAACCTGCATTAGTCAATTCTTCAAAATCAATGGTTTGCGTTTTCTGATAGGAATATAAACCCGTAATACTTAATTTTAATGGTAACATAGTGGATTTATTTATTCGTTTATAGATTGAGTACCGATAATTTCATTAAATAAGTCTAACAGTTCATCGTTTGGTTCTTGCTTGTGTTTAGATTTAAAATAATCTGTAAATAATCCTTGAATATCTTGTTCTAAATTAACTTTAAGTGTTTGTAATTCATCGTTATCACTCTTAATTAATACTGGAATAATATGAATAATACCATCATGACTTTCGTGAATACGTTTTAAATCCTGACTAGCGATAAAGGTGTCACTTACCAAAGTCAATTCAACTAAACAGTACGGATTTTCCAACAACCATTTGACTGCCTCGTCAAGCGAGTCAAAACGCTTTCTATGCAAAACGCGACCAGATTGTAAAGGAATCGCAGTATATTGAACGGCATTATTAGGTTCAGCTTCGATTAAAACCACTTTTTTATCTTGACCCGCTTCAGAGAAACTGTAGGATAAAGGAGAACTAGAATAAACAACTGGACTACCATGACCACCTACGTTTTGAAAACGATGCAAATGACCTAAAGCAGTATATTGCATTTGGTGAGGAATGCAATCTGTGTAAACGATATCTGCATTACCTATTCGCAATGGCTTTTCACCATCGGGTTCCTCAAGAATTTCACCGCCACGCTTTAATATGTATAAATGCGTTGTCAAGATATTAACACCTTTTGTGTCACAATATTTATCCGCCAATGCTGCCCATGAATCTTGCAGTAATTGATTCAGCTGATCTTCTTTATCTTCAGACCCGAGATAGATTTTTAAGCGCATCTCATTTGCATAAGGAGTTGTAATAATACGAATTGGAAAATCATAATGAGGTAATTTAATTTCTAAAAAACCATTTTCAGATTTTGTTATCGCAAAGCCATTTTCAATAGTTATTAACGGTATCGTAACATCAGGATTACCTACAAATAAAATTCCACATTCCCGTGCTAGAGGATTTGGTGAATCAATACGATCAGGACTATCGTGATTTCCAGCAATAGCAATAACAGGACGTTTACCATTATTAGTAAGCTTTTTTAAAGTTTTATAAAGTAAATCGACTGCTTCTATAGGCGGATTGAAGGTGTCAAATAAATCACCAGCAACAATAACTATATCAACATTATGAGCATCAGCAATAACGCAAATTTCACTGAGTACTTGCCTCTGCTCCTCTAAACGTGAAAAATGATCCAATTTTTTTCCTAAATGCCAGTCGGCTGTATGCAGTATTTTCATTATTTTGATACTATATCGTAAGTCTTTCTATTCCTATTTTTGCAACAGCAATATCTTAATTAAAATTTGTAAAAAAGCAATAATTTATAAATATGATTTCTTAATTTTTAAATATTAAATTTGCTACTTCAAAAAAATAATATTTTTTAAAATACTAAAAAATTAAGTTCTTTTATGTACTTACTTATTAAGAAATTATTAAATAAACATTTGCCTTATTACACCATAATTAAAAGCTACAATTAAGAATAATGACACTACAACTAAACATAAAAAAAACTTTAATCACAGCAATGCTTTCCTTATTTGCCTTGAGCACTTATGCACAATTTAGTCCTCCAGGTCTTGGAAAAGCAAAAAACGCATCTTGGTTCGCTTTTGGAATTAAACAATCATTAGATACTTTACGCAAAAAAGAATCAACTACATACATTGGTATAGGAAGAAAAAGCACTCCTGATGATAGTGATCCTTTTAACAAAATGGGGCTTTTAGTCCTCAACCAAGAATTCTCAAATAAGTTTCTTAAAAACTGGCAATACTCATTTGGTTTAAGTTATCGACGCCAAAATGAGTATGAATCTACAGCTCCATATGAAACTGCAGATCCCGCAATAAAGCAGGAATTTAGGATTTATGGTCGTTATGCCTACTTAACAGGAACTGATAAATTAAAGTGGAAAACGACAATACGACAAGAATACAGAAAGTTTTTTAATCCTGATTTTACGAAAAGTAGTGAAGACTACCAATTAAGAACACGTTTCAAAACGCAATTAAATATTGATTTAGGAACACAAAAATTACATCATATTATAGGAAGCGCAGAAGCATTATTTTCTACTAGCAAACGCAACCAACCAGTAAACGAATGGACCAAATTTGAGTATAAAGAAAGTCGGTTTTCTTTATTCTATTCTCTTACGCCAAAAGAAATTCCTTTCACATTTGATGTAGGATATGGCTATAATTTAATAGGGAAAGGATCAAATAAAGTTGATGTTAACATTCTGGCTTTGGGAGTAACTTGGAGTAATCCTTTTAGTAATTAAACATTAACTAAGTATCTCATCCACACTATATCGCGCTTCAGTAACAAGAAATATATCCGTTAACGTGCGATATGCTAATCAAAATTAAAAAATAAGGTATATGACTATTTTGTATTTACACGGACTAGAAAGTAAACTGAGCGATGAGAAAAAAGCTGTTCTGCAAAATCACGGCAACGTAGTTGCACCTGATTTGGACTATTATAAAAATCCAGACATTTTTGAATTTTTGATAGAGCTACACAAAGAGCACCATTTTGATGTAGTAATGGGAAGTAGCATGGGAGGTTTTATGAGTTATTATTTCGCAAATAAAATGAAGGTTCCTGCCTTACTTTTCAATCCTGCTCTACCACATAGACCAGTGCACCAGGATATTCCAAATCTAGAATTAGAAGATGCTTCACCTTATTTACAATTTGCTTTAGGAGGAAAAGATGATGTGATCGAAGCGAATAATACGTTAAAATGGCTCGCTGAAAATCGAAATGATGCTACTAATTTCCAGTTGGCTATTCATAGCGAAATGACTCATAGAATTCCAAAGTCAATTTTTGAAATTGAGGTCCTTGAATTTTTTCGAAAGTTACAACTGATTTAATCCTACGTTCTCCTTTGTAAATAATTCATTTTTGAAAAAGATTACCATTATTTTAATCGAAAGAGAATAAGAACGAATGTCTAAAGGATTAAAGAATCTATTTCGCAGCTCGCCGCATCTTTACGGTTATAAATAATATCTTTATTGGAACTAAATGCATAATTGAGTTGCAGAAAATAAAAATTAATACTTTCGGCGAAGGAATCGAAGTCAGACATTTAGTTCTTGATGACGACAGATATCAACAATGGTCTGAAATTGCGGCGCGTAAGAATCAAAAAATATCAGATTTGCTTCTTGATCCATTTTTTTTCCATCAGTTGAAAGATCCTAATGTACGGTCGATAACTGATCTAAACTCAAAATTAATTTCAGGAATTCTTGACAGGCCTAAAAGTCAAATTGAAATTTGGTTCAACCGCCACAAAGTATTGAAATTAAAGCCAAATGAGTTGTTTAACGAAATGCTTTTATTTCCTTTATTCCAAATAGAAAAAGACAATATTATAAAAGATAAATCACTGGAAAAAGGATTCTACGTCATTCAAAAAACAATGGGGCTACTCAATTCAGTGCAATTAAAAGTAGACTGCAGAAATCTGAACTTAGACGATTTCACTTTCTCATTGTCTGAATTTCAAGATGAGCAATTTCTTTCTCAAATTATGTATCAAAAAAAGCATTTTGATTTCATAAAAAGCGATAACGTAATTACATATCAAACCAGCTTAGAAATTACTTAAAAACTTTTATCAGAAAAAATATTTTCACATTTCGGTAAAAATTTTCTGCCAAAAAAAATTTGTTCTAAATTTAATTATTGATTTTATTTCAACAAAAAAAACCGCCAAGCTATAGTACGAAACGGTTTATTTTAAGTAATTAAAGTGTTTTCAAATTAAGTTTACTGTTTTTATGGCTAAAACCAAAGTAAATTACTAAACCTAGTAATAACCAAATTCCGAAATAAATCCAATTCCAAACGCTTAGTTCAGCCATCATATACAGGCAGCAAATCAATCCTAATAAAGGTATTAAAGACAGATTTGATTTAAACGACCAAATGGTTAGACCTACTAAAACAATAAGAAAAATCCACATAGGTACTTTGTGTTTAAAAAGACTAAAACCACTTTCATATTTGACTGAATCCGCTAAAGGTAAACCTGCAATAACTTCAGAATATTTTGCTTCGTCTTTTTGATACTGACCGAGTAAATGTTCTAAATCTACATTTCCATCTTTACTGTTTTTCGGGTCGATTTGGACCAAATAATCATACACTTTTTTTGTATCTTCTTTGTTTAGCGCAGTTACAATAGTTTCTGAAGTATTCGTCTTCGCTTCGTTTGTAATAAAGTCCATAGTCGCTTTTTTATTAAAACCAAAAGCAAATACTAAGCCCGCTACAATTAAAAAAGGAATCACATATTTAGAATTTACATAAGGAGTTTTAAATTTTCCTCTTGGAATATCGGTTCTATTTTGTAATACTAGAACTCCCGCACAAACGAGAACAAAAGCAAATAAAGTTCCAATGCTACACAAATCTGTCACTAAAGTTAAGTTCAAAAATAAAGCTGGAACAGCAACAACAAATCCTGTTACAACTGTTGCATAGGAAGGCGTTTTATACTTAGGATGTACTTTTGAAAAGCGTTTTGGCAACAAACCATCCCGACTCATACTCATCCAGATTCGAGGTTGTCCCATTTGGAAAACTAATAATACACTTGCCATTGCAACAACCGCACTTACAGCGATAATTCCAGACATCCATTTAAGATCTAGTTGTTCGAATACAAAAGCCAATGGATCGCCTACATTTAATAAACTAAAATTCACCATTCCTGTTAATACTAAAGCAATGGCAATATATAAAACCGTACAAATAATAATGGCCCACATCATTCCGCGTGGCAAATCGCGTTGCGGATTTTTACATTCTTCGGCGGTTGTGGAAATGGCATCAAAACCTATGTACGCAAAAAATACAGCTGAAACACCTTTTAAAACTCCAGTAACTCCGTTAGGTGCAAAAGGATCCCAATTTGCTGTATCGACATAAAATATACCAACAGCAATCACTAACAGTACCACACATAATTTTACAACTACCATGATATTACTCGCATTACGAGACTCTTTCATTCCACGATAAATTAGAGCTGTAATTAAAACAATAATTAATAACGCCGGTAAGTCAGCTACAAAGTGAAAGGAACCAATAACTGGTGAAGTGGTCCATGCTGTGTATGCATTTTGTAGAATTGGACTTAAATTAGAAAATTGTTTTCCGCCTTGCATTAGTGCAGTCGCATCATCAAATCCGTTAGATGCTGATAGAAAATCCATTTGAATCCATTGTGGAAGATGAAGCCCTCCGCTTTCGAGTAATCCTGTAAAATAGTCGCTCCATGAGATGGCAACTGTTATATTACCTACGGAATATTCCATAATTAATGCCCAACCAATAATCCAAGCGATTATTTCACCAAAGGCAACATAAGAATAGGTATAAGCACTCCCTGAAACAGGAACCATTGATGCAAACTCAGCGTAAGCAAAAGCTGCAAAACTACAGGCAATCGCAGTAAATAAAAAGAGAAATATAACAGCAGGACCGCCGTCAGCACTTGCTTTTCCAATTGTACTAAAAATACCTGCTCCTACAATTGCCGCAATTCCAAAAGCAGTTAAATCTCTTGCCGTTAAATGTTTACCTAGCGTATTAGCTCCGTCAGCATTATTTTTTTCAACTTGTTTTAAAATATCCTGAACCGTCTTTTTTCTAAATAAACCGCTTATTGCCATATAATGGATTTTATCAATAAAAATTAATAATTTGTAACTATAACACTCTTTTATTATAAATAACGCAATGGTTATTCATAAACCAAATGTATAAAACAATTTTAATTCTGAAAGATTTGATCACATATTTTTTTTGAAGCAAATAGAAAAAATTAAAACCTACTTTTTTTGTAAGATTTGAATTTTAGCAATGTCATTAAAAATAGAATTAGCGATTATTACTGTACAATAGGAATTATCATAAAATGAAAATTAATGCAGTGTGGTTATTTATTTATTTGCTGCCAAATTTTAGATGAGAAGTCATCTTTGTACATCAATCGATTTGTACGACTAGGATTGACACGATTGCTAAGAATAATTAAAAACCTTCCCGAATCAGGATTCAGGAAGAAAAAAGTTCCCGTAAATCCTGTGTGTCCAAAATCGTTCTTTTTATATATTTCACTTGGTTTTCTTTTATCAAAACCGAGTCCGCGGTAAATTCCTTTTTTGGATAATGGCGATTTTGTAAACTCTTTGATAACGCGCGATTTTATAATTTTTTTGCCTTCGTACTTTCCTTTATTGAGTAACATTTGGCAAATTACAGCAATCGAAGATGCGTTTGCAAACAAACCCGCATTGCCTGAAACTCCACCAAAAATCGCTGCTGCTTCGTCATGAACGTAACCTTTAATAGTATCTTTTCTAAAAAAGTTATCGATCTCTGTCGGAATAACATTTTTATTAGACGTCCAGTTTAAAGGATTAAAGCCAATATTTTTAATACCCATTTCTGTATATTGTATTTGGGCTAATTGATCTAATTTCTTATTTGTTTTGGCTTCAATCATTTGCTTAACCAAAAGTAAATTTAAATCACTATATAAATATTCACCCCGCTTATTTGTATTTGCTTTACTGATTTTTTGGTAAACTATTTTATAAAATTCAGGATTTAACCACATGTTTTTGTAAACCTTGACATAGTTTGCTTTTGGCTCAAAAGCCAAGTATTGATCGTCGTAAAGAATATTTTTACTGACATACATATTATCAAATGACTCTATATAATTTTCTGATTTTTCTTTATTTAGAAATGGTAAACCATCTGACGTAGAAAGTAAACTTTGATAAAAGGTAATGCTCGGCGTCAAACCAGACGTATGGGTAAGAAATTCGAACATAGTTAAATCAGCAATAGCAGTATTTTTGTAAATAGGAACTATATCAGCTAATTTTTCGTTTACATTTATTTCTCCATCGCTTACTAGTCGCATGGTGACTAATGTAGCTCCTAAAACTTTAGACATCGATGCAAGATCAAAAACATCAGCTGATGTTACTAATTCTTTCTTTGAATAATCATGAAAACCGTAATTTTTATTTAAAAAAACAGAATCCTTGTTTCCCACAATGATTTGGGCACCCGGAAAAAAACCTTTATCCAAAGCATTGGCCATCATCGAATCAATGAAAATTTCATTTTGTTGAGTATCAAAAACTGTATATGCTTTTTTTGTAGAACTGCAACCAATTCCTAATACAAGTGTTGAAACAAAAACTAATGCTAGTGGTATCTTTTTCATGTTTTTAGGGATTTATTCTTAAATCTTGGGCTGCCATAATTGGTTCATTGTTGGTTCCCGTGATAACAATTTTTACAGCCTTTACTGCCTTCAAAGGATAAATGGATGCATTACCGTAATCAAATGCATCTCCTTTGATAAAATCATTGCCATTATGAGAATATTCAACATGACCGTCACTAATTATAAATCTTGGATGATGCGGAATTCCAGTTGAAACATCAATTTTAGAAGAAGTCACAGGATTTTTAAAAGTATATAAAATCCAATCTCCATTTGCACAAGGAACATCTGTACGCAAATAGGATTCAATATTGTAATCTTCTAATCTTGAAATTGGAAATTTAGGATTTTCAGTCATTGATGAAGTTACTTTCACTTCTGGCTCTTGGTAGGGACTGCAGTCAAAATTTACTTTAGCCGAAGATTCTTTAGCTTCTTTATTTTCGAAAATAAAATCCAAGCGATAGCTATTTTTATCTTTATAATTATCCACCACAAATCGCAAACGGGACTTTGACTTTAGTGTATTTTCAGCTGTATATGATTTTATTAGTTTATCATTTTCAAAAAGAGATACTTCTTTAATAAATCCGCTTGTTGAACCATCAGAGGTAGGATTGAAACTAAGGTACCAAATCCCATTCTTATCTATATTTTCAGATATATTCTGTGAAAAATTTATTACTTCAACTTTTGAAGTATTCCATACCGCTACTGGCAATTTATCGACCTTTACTGCAGGACTCGAAACACTATCATTAAAAAAAGTACGAAACATGTATTTTTCATATTCTTTAGTTTGGATTGGAACAGAATAAATCGGCGAAGTGTTACTTGGCTCTTTTCCGTCTCCATCGTAGCGAACAATAGCTCCTTCGTAAGGTAATGTCACAGCTATACTTCCATTTTTATACAGCGCAGTTGGTGGAAAATCTCTAAAAGCAATTCCCATACTATCTAATCTGCTGAGATGACTATTTGTTAAACGGCTGTAGAAGTCCTCCCAATTTTTATCTGATTTTTTAGACCAAGCAATTTCAGATAGAGCAGTAATTCGTGGATAACTTTGATATTCCATAAATCGAGCGGGCAAATCTAAATACTCACTCCATAACGCTCCTTGAACACCTTTAATTAATTTTTGTTCTTTTAGTGATAAGTCGTTTTCTGGAATAGGTTCAAATGAATAAACTCTTTTCGTATCAATTATTGCGGCCCAGCGATGTCCACGCTCATTTTCAGACTGTGCCATATCAAAATAAGTATATTGTCCCGGAATCATTACAGTGGTGTAACCTTTTTTCACAGATTCGATTCCGTAGCTAATTCCTTGCCATGCAAAAATTTCAGTTTTAGGACTTAATTCGCCACCTTTTAAAATTTCATTCCAACCAGCAGACTTTTTTCCATACTTTTCGACAATTTTTTCAATTCTTCTGAAGAAATAATTTTGCAATTGGAAAGTATCTGTGTAGCCTTCCTTTTCCATCACCGCTTTACATTTAGGGCATTGTTCCCAGTTGGCACGATTTACTTCATCGCCGGCAACATGTATATATTCAAATGGAAACATTTGAGAAAACTCCTTAATAATAGAATCTAAAATTTCGTAGTTTTCCTCACGTCCCACACACCATACATTTTTTACTTCGCCCTGAACACTTTTCGTTTCTTGAGTCGTCACGCAACCTATTTCAGGATATGACGCTGTTACTGCTCGGGAATGTCCTGGAATTTCGATTTCAGGCATAATGGAAACTCCTCGCTGCAATGCATACTCCACAACTTCTTTTATTTCTTCTTGTGTGTAAAAACCGCCATATCTTTTATTTCCAGACCCATACGAGGGTAACAATACTTCTCCTGGACCTCTAAAACCTCCTTTTAAGGCTAAGTCTGGCATCGATTTAATTTCTATTCGCCAACCGTTATCATCAGTAAGATGCCAGTGAAAGATATTCATTTTATGCGCGGCTAACCAGTCAATGTAATTTTTAACGGTTTCTTTATCAAAAAACTGTCTTGAAACGTCAAGCATCATTCCGCGCCATTCAAAACGCGGATAATCTTCAATTTCGACAAATGGAATTGTTCCTTTTTTAACTTCTTTTGCCGAAAAGATTTGCAATAATGTTTGGAAACCATTTAGCAAACCATTTATTGACTTTCCTTTTATTAGCACTCCAGTTTTTGATACATTCAAAGCATATCCATCTACTGGCACACTCATCTTTTCATCAACTAAAAATGTAATGGCATTTTTTTTGTTTTTACTTCCAATTACAAGTGATGGACTAACACCAGTGTTCTTTAAAAACTTTTCACTTATGAAACTAACACTTTTCTTTGCTTTTTTATCTACAATTATTTGAACGGATGATGGAATCAAGAAAACTCCGGCTTTCTGCTCAATCTTAACTGGCTTAGGAATTAAATCAAGTTTTTGAGCTTGTAAATCATTCAAAAAGCCTAAAAAAAACAGTATGAATAGAAGATGTATTTTCATCATTTTCGATATTAAAATGGAATTGGAGTAATGCGATAGTAAAGATTAATTTAAAGCTAAAAGGAAGGTTTACTAAAATTTCAAAAATTGTTATAGCTTATAGATTCCTCCTTCAATAAGACTGGTCCAAACATTTCCTCTACTATCTGTTGTAAAACCATTTACACTTGAAGTTCCTAAATGAAGCGTTTTTATAATTTCAAATTTATCAGCATCAATTATTACAACTTCGCCTTTGCGACTCCCTAAATAAATTTTACCATTCTTTTCAAGTATTGGCGCAGGATTGTGCTCATATCCAATCTTTAAATCTAGAACTTTACTATTTTTAACTAAATTTTCTTCTGTTAACTCTAATAAATCATTTAATGGCAATCTTAACAATTCACCATCCATTGTTTTAGCATAGAAATACTTTCCATCTTCACTCCTACCCATCGATTCTCTAACTTTCCATTTAGATGTTCGCAATAAAGTTTTACCAGTATTGATATCAAGAATTGTTAAGAAACGTTGTGGTGTAACTAAGTAAAGTCTATTTTTTGAAGCTACTGTCTTTACATTACCTGGTGAATATAATTCTTGTTTTTCATTACCATTATTCCATTTCCACACTAATTCTCCAGTACTCTTGTCTAAACAATAAAGATAAGAATCCCATGAGCCAAAAATAATTGAGTTACCATGGATCAATGGAGTTGCTTGAGAATAAGAGTTTGGTAATTTATTTTCCCAAATCACCGTTCCATCTTCTCCATTCACGCAAATAAATTTAGTAGAACTTGCAGTGTAAATTCTGCTATCTTCAACAATGGGTGAACCAACTAAAATTCCTCCTATTGCAGTATTCCACTTCTGAATTCCTGTTTTTTTATCAAAACCTAAAATATTCCCCTCTATAGTACCAACAACTAAATTATTTTTTATAATTGTTGGTGTAAAATAAATAGAATTACCTGTTTCTATTTTCCATTTTGAAACTTTACTTTTTACATTCAGTGACTGTATCTCACCAACGGAATTTGCAAAATATAAGTTTTTTGAATCAAATGCAGGAACGCTGTATATCGAAGCAATATCTGTAATAAAAGGAACTATTTTAGCAAAACCATTCTCATTTTCAATTTTAATTTTTGAAGGCTGAGAAGGAACTGAAAATCTAAATGCTTTTTGTTTGTCAATCTCTTTTTGATAGATGCGTATGCTATCATTACTTATTTCTACTTCATTATAGCTTTTTGTTTTACCATCTCTGGTAACAATAGCTACACCCATCACTCCACTTAATCCGGAGAAGTCATATTTTTTTAAGGTATGTCCGTGCCCACAAAAACTAGCTACGGTTGGATATTTTTGCAAAATAGATAGAACTTCTTTGTAATTACTAAGGCTATTGTCTAATGGATAATGCGAAAAACTTAAAACTTTCTTTGCACTGTTTTTTAGACTGTCTTTTAAAGTTTTATCTAAAAAAAGCAAATCTTCTTTCTTTACAAAACCATCTCCCATTTTCATGTAAGGACCACACGGAAATCCGACGAATAAATAATCTCCTTTAGAAAAAGCAAATCGATCGTTTCCCCATAATTTTTTATAAGTCAATCCTGCGCTTTCACTCCAAGTGGTTTCGTGATTTCCAGAAATGACGTAATATGGAATTTTTAAATCAGTAAGAATTGCATGTACTCGATTCAACTCATCGTCGTCACCGCGATTGGTCAAATCACCAGTGATTACGACAAATTCATTTTTAGAGCTATTAATTTCTTTAATAATTTGCTGTAATAAAAAGTCATTATCATTTCCAACAGATACATGCAAGTCAGTAAGATGTGCAAATTTTATATCTGACCTTTCGTAATTTTTTTGAGAATAACAAGCTGCAATTGCAAAAAGAAAAACAATTTTTAAATACAAATATTTCATGGTGTAATTTTAAATTAATTAGAGAAATCTTTAAAAAAATTATGGAAAAATAATAGTTGGAACTTTAAAGCATTTTCCCAATACTCAGTATTATGCTTTCCTGGACGTTCTATATAATCGTGATTTATTTTTGAAGAGAGCATATTATTGTGCAGATTTCTATTTACGTCTATAAAAAAGTCATCTACACCGCAGTCAATAATAAGTTTTAATTTATTATTTTGGACCAAATCTAACATGTTTATTATCGTGTTTTTCTCCCAATTTTCAGGAAAATCTTCTATTGAACCTAGGCGTTTCTTTACATCCCATTTTTCAGAAAAAGGACGAATATCCACTCCTCCACTCATACTCCCTGCTGCTCCAAAAATATCCTGATGTTTAAAAGATAAATATAATGCTCCATGTCCACCCATACTTAGTCCAGTTATAGCTCGAGCATTCGGACTTACAATGGTTTTGTACTTTAAATCAATAAAGGGAATTAATTCAGTTGTGATATACGTTTCATACTTGAAGGAAGAATCTATGGGACTATCAAAATACCAACTTGAAGTATTTCCATCTACACCTATAGCTATAAAGCCATATAGATCAACTTGACTTGCAACATCCTTAAAACTTTGAACCCAAGTTGCATAATTTCCGCCGTAACCGTGAAGTAAATAGACAACAGGGAATCTGGTTTTACTTTTTTTATAGGTGTCAGGAGTTATAATGCAGCTTTTAATATATTTACCCATAGACTTACTATAGACTTGAATAGTGTCAACTTTAGCGGCATGTGCATAGAAAAACACAAATAAAACTACTACTGTAAATCGGATTTTATTCATGATTTAATCTTATGTTTAAAGGGAATTATTTAAAAATATATCAATTCATTAAAGACAATTTCTCAAAATAGTGACAGGATGCAGCGCAGTTCTACTCGTTCCATCAAAAATTTGATGACGACAACTTGTTCCTGCTGCGGCAATTTGGACGTTATTTTCAGTTGCTCTGATTTTAGGAAATAATGTATCTTCACCCATTTGCATACTAATTTCATAATGCTCTTTTTCGTAACCAAAAGAACCCGCCATACCACAACAACCTGAATTATAAATGGTGACTGAATTATTTTTTGGTACGTTCAACATTGCAAAAGTTGCTTCAATTGTACTCAATGACTTCTGATGACAATGTCCGTGAATTTTTATTGTTTTAGGTTGTTCAGAAAATTGACTAGGCTTAATTTTACCTGTAGTTATTTCGTTTTTGAAAAACTCTTCAATAGTAAATACATTTTTCGAAAGCTTTACTGCACGCTCTTTATCATCTGCTAATCGGATGTATTCATCTCTAAAAGTCAATATCGCAGAAGGTTCTATTCCTATTAAAGGACAATCAGCAGTAATAAAATCTGAGAAAATTCCAACATTTTTATTAGCGACAGCTTTCGCTTCTTCTAAAAATCCTTTAGAAATAAATGCTCTACCACTTTCCTCATGATCTACTAAGATAACTTCGTATCCCAACGCAGTAAGTAATTCGTATGCATCTATTCCAACAGATACATCGTAATGATTTGTAAATTCATCAGAAAACAGACATACTTTACCATTTACAAAAGAGTCACTAGGCTCTTGATTCCAATTTTTGCCATACCACTTTCTAAATGTCTGTGGCGCTAAATGTGGTACCTGACGCAATGAAGCAATTCCCATAGTTTTTTTTACGATTGGTAAATTAACCATGAAGTTTGTTAATTTTGGAGCAATACTTCCCAATCCATTTAATTTCGCATTAAATGCAAAAGCTTTATTTCGCCATGAAAATCCATTAGCTTTTTGATACTGATATAAAAATTCTGATTTTAAAGCTGAAACATCAACATTACTTGGACATTCACTAGCGCAAGCTTTACAACTTACACACAGTTCAAAAACTTTGTATAATTCTTGATGGTCGAACTTATTGTCCTTTTCTGAATGCGTTAGATATTCTCTTAGTGCGTTTGCTCTAGCGCGCGTTGTATCTTTTTCATTACGTGTTGCACGATAACTTGGACACATACTTCCTCCCGCTGAAGGTAGCTTTCTACAATCACCAGAACCGTTGCATTTCTCCGCTGCGCGTAAAATTCCCATACTATCAGAAAAATTCTGAATTGTTTTAATATCGGGTTCTTCTCTTCCTGCCTCTACTCTAAGATTCTCATCCATTTTAGAAGCATTCACTATTTTACCAATATTAAAAATCGCATTTGGATCGAAAGCCTTTTTAATGCGCTTTAATAATTCATAGTTTTTTTCGCCAATCATAAATGGTAAAAATTCACCACGAACAATTCCGTCACCATGCTCTCCACTTAAAGAACCTCGATATTTTTTTACTAAAATTGCTACTTCAGTTGCTATATTTCTAAACTGATGTAACCCTTCTTTAGTTTTTAAATTTAAAACGGGACGTAAATGCAGTTCACCAGCACCTGCGTGCGCATAATAGATAGCACTTTGACCGTGACGCTCCATCATTGCAGAAAATTCAGCAATATAATTTGGTAAATCACTTAATTCAACTGCTGTATCTTCTATGGAATCAGCAGCTTTATTATCGCCTACGATACTTCCTAAAAGTCCAAGACCGGCTTTTCTAAGCTCATTAATTTTATCAATATCAGCACCGTAAATCTTAGGTAATGCATAGCCAAAATTATTTGCTTCTAAATCAGCTATCAACTCGTTTGCTTGAGTTTCTGCATCTTCCATGCTATTATGTGAAGCAACCTCCAACATAATAACGGCTTTAGGATCACCCTGAATAAAGAATCGGTTTTTAGCTTGTTCTCTATTAGTTTTAGTACAATTCAATATTGTATCATCCATCATTTCACAAGTATACAAATGATGCTTCATTGCGATTACGACAGCCTCTAAACTTTCTTGAATAGTATGAAAGTGCGCAACAACCATTACATTATTAGTTGGAGGAAGAGTATCGACCTTTAATTTTATTTCAGTTGTAAACGCTAAAGTTCCTTCACTTCCACACAGCAGCTGTCCTAAATTTATTGTTTTTTCAGTACCACCAAAAAGTTCCGACTTAAGCAATAAATCAACGGCATATCCTGTATTTCTCCTGTGGATTTCAGGTTTTGGAAATTCCTTTATTATTTCTACTTGTTGTTCCGTACTTGATAATTCTTCATAAATACTCTTATAAATCGAACTCTCAAGTGAATTTCCTTTTGTTTTCTCAATGAATTCAGCAGAACTAATTTCTTTAAATATAGCTGTACTTCCATCACTTAAAATCGCTTTAAGTTCGACGACTTTATCTCTGGTAACGCCGTACCGTATTGATGTTGTACCTGAAGAGTTATTTCCAACCATTCCACCAATCATACATCTATTTGAGGTTGATGTATTAGGGCCAAAAAATAAACCGTGTGGTTTTAAATAAATATTTAACTCGTCCCGAATTACTCCCGGTTGTACTGTGATGGTTTTATTTATAGCATCGAAAGAAACTATTTTTGTAAAGTGTTTAGAGACATCCACAATTATTCCATTTCCAACGGTCTGACCTGCTAATGATGTTCCGGCTGTTCTAGGAGTAATCGAAATATTATTTTCGGTAGCAAATTGAATAATCTTTACAATATCTTCTTCCGATTTTGGAATTGCAGCAGCGACGGGAAAGATTCTGTAAGCAGAAGCGTCCGTAGAATATAAAATTTTATTTAGCTCGTCGTATAGAAGAGTTCCTTCTAATGACACCGCTAATTTTGCTAATTTATGAGATGTGGACATTTACTTATTTTTCTTATTATTATTTTCACGAAAAAGTGAAATTTAATGTACTACTTTGAATTATAAATTTAGTGCTATAAATTGATTTCGCTGTCTGAATAGTTACAATTTTCGCGCTATGATTTATAAATTAATTATTAGACATTTTTAGAGCTTTTAAAATGGTTATTTAATAATCAAATCGCTTAAAAGCTTCAATTGCTTCATATTGAGCAAGCCCTAAATCATCATATAATTTGGCTGTGTTTTTATTTCTATCTTCTGCACGAACCCAGAATTCTCTAGAATCATTGCCTTGAAACATAACTCTATCTTTTTGAGACTGATGGTATAAAATAGCGTGTCTTTTCATCAATACTTCGTCAGGACTTAACGGTACTGCCATATCTATCTCGTGGAGATCCCATTCATGCCAAGCACCTCGGTATAACCATAACCAGCAATCGTCCATAAATGACTCTTTTTTAAGTTCCTTCATTGCCGCAAATATTGCATTCAAACAAACTTCATGCGTTCCATGTGGATCTGCCAGATCACCTGCTGCAAAAACTTGATGCGGCTTTATTTTTGAAATGATCGCTGCAACGATATCAATATCCTCCTTAGCAAGTGGATTTTTTTTAATTTGTCCTGTTTCGTAAAACGGAAGATCTAGAAAATGTGTATTTTCATCTTTCAAACCGATATATCTTGTTGCTGCGTAAGATTCACGACGTCTTATCAATCCCTTTAATTTCCTAACTTCCAATGAGTCTACTTCATTTTCACTTTTGGTATTTAAATCCGAGATAACTGATGAAAAAGTACTACTATTTTCATTCGAAATAAAATCATTACATACTTCTGCAAATTTTAGCGCCTCGTCATCAGTTACTGCAATATTTCCAGAAGTTTGATAAACCACATGAACATCGTGACCTTGCTTAATCAATTTTGAAAAAGTTCCTCCCATCGAGATTACGTCATCATCAGGATGCGGACTAAAAAGAATAATTCGTTTTTTAGAAGGATTAGAACGTTCTGGTCTATTACTATCGTCTGTGTTTGGTTTTCCGCCTGGCCAACCAGTGATTGTATGTTGTAAAACATTGAACATATTAATATTCAAATCGTATGCAGAACCTTCTTGGGCCAATAGGTCGGACATGCCGTTATTATTATAATCCCGATCTGTAAGTTTAAGTATAGATTGTTTAGTTTCCTTACAAAGCCATATTATAGCTTTGCTTTTTAATTCTTGTGTCCAAATACATTCTCCCACCAACCATGGTGTTTTAAATCGTGTCAATTCTGAAGCGGCGAATTGATCTAAAACAAAAGTAGTATTATTATGATTTTGTAAGAAAGTAGCAGGAACTTCAGAAGTAATTTCACCCTGAATTGTTCTCTTGATTATTTCGGCTTTGTTTTGTCCCCAAGCTAGTAGTAAAATGCGCTTTGATTTCAAAATTGTTGAAACACCCATTGTGATAGCTCTTTTTGGAACATTGGCAGTTCCATTAAAGGCAGACGACGCATCAATTCTTGTAATATGATCTAAAGTTATAATTCGGGTTCCAGAATTAATATGAGAGCCAGGTTCATTAAAACCTACGTGACCTGTACGACCAATTCCTAATAACTGCAAGTCTATTCCGCCAGCTTGTTTTATTTTATTATCATAATCAATACAATATTGGTTGACTTGAGATAATAAAATTGTACCATCAGGAATGTTAATATTTTCTGGCTTTATATCCACATGATTGAACAAATGCTCCTGCATGAAATAGTGATAACTTTGGCGATTTTCCTTAGTCATCGGGTAATACTCATCTAAATTAAACGTAATGACATTATGAAAACTAAGTCCATCCTCTTGATGCATTCTCACTAATTCCTCATAAACTTTAATGGGAGATGAACCTGTTGCAAGGCCAAGAACACATGATTCATTGCGACTTTGCTTAAAGCGAATTAATTGCGCTATTTCCTCAGCAACATTTTTTGAAGCATCTGAAGCACTTTTGAAAATTACATTATGATTTTTTTCAAATCGAGTTTCTTCAAATTTACCAGGGATGTCATATTGTAACGGAGCGCTGTTTTTCATAATTTGTATCTAAGTTGAAATAGAATAACAAATATATACAAAAAACAAAACACTTCTTTTATTTTGCATTGTTTAACATAAATAAATATGAAAAATGCAAAATAACGCATTCTAAATACGCTTAAATTTCATTAAAATATAAAAACTCCTGACTTTTTATACTCTTCTAATCGAGGATCATCCGATCCTAAGTCGGTAACAATGGTATCTAACATTGTTAAATCGCATACTACATGAGGCTTTTTAGTATTCATCTTGTCAGCAGTAAACATTGCGATCACTTTATCTGAGGATTCAATCATCGCTTTTTTAACGATAGATACTTCGTATCCTTCTTCTGTGAGTCCTTGCTTTACATCTATACTACTTACACCCATAAAGCAAATGTCAGCTTTAATTTTTGACAGAACTTGGAGCACATCCATTCCGATCGTAACCATTGCATTTTTCTGCATTTTACCACCAATAAATATCAAGTCAATATTAGGATATTGAGAGAGTTGCATAGCAATAGGTAAACTATAAGTATAAATAGTCGCTTTTAAGGAAGGAGGGATTAATTTTGAAAAAACCATATTAGTAGTTCCACCGCTCATGATTATAACTTGACCATCGTGAAGTAAAGAAAGTGCTTTATAGCCGATCTCTTTTTTCTTTTGCTCATTAGTAATGACGATATCAAAAACACTTCTGTTCTTTTCAGCAATAGGAACTGCTCCACCATACACTTTCTCAAGAAGACCTTTCTCGTGCAATTTGTTTAAATCTCGTCTAATGGAATCTTCAGACATACCTAATTCCACAGCTAAGTCAATAGTACTCACACGATGCTCCGCAACGAGTTTAGTCATTATATAATGGTGTCTTTCTGCTTTTAACATATTGCTATTTATAGGTAAAATGCAAATGTATTAAAATATACAATTGAAATTAAAGCGCTTACTAACTAAATTTAACAAAAGTTTTATATATTAAAACTAATTTTTTGCGTTATGTTGCGTTATTTATGTTAAAAATAAAAAATATTCGAAAAATATTGCACTAATGTAATTTAAATAAATATATTTGTATAATAACCATTAAAAAACCAATAATTATGAAAAAATTATTACTGATTTCATTTTTGTTTTTTTTAGTACAAGTTACATTTGCACAAACAAAAACAATAACTGGAACTATTAAAAACAATGCAGATGGAATCCCTATTCCAGGTGCCTCGATTCTAATTAAGGGCACTACTAAAAGCAGTGTTACTGATATGGATGGTCAATATCTAATCAATGCATCAGCAGCAGATGTACTTGTATTTAGTTATATGGGTTTTACAACTAAAGAAATGAAAGTTGGAGAACAACAAACAATTAATGTTTCGCTTTTTGAGAGCACTTTAAACTTAGATGAAGTTGTAGTGGTTGGGTTTTCTTCGCAGAAAAAAGCAAATTTAACGGGTGCAGTTGCTAAAATCGACGTTGAAAAGGCACTTGGAAGTAAACCAATTACCGATATAAGTAAAGGTTTACAAGGTACTACGCCGGGATTAAACATTACTTTTAATTCTGGAAACATTGGAAAAACATCAAATATAAATATTCGTGGAGCTGGAACTATTATTAATGGTACTGCTACTGGTTCTCCATTAGTATTAGTTGACGGTGTTCCATCTGATATGTCATTAATTAATCCTGAAGATGTTGCTACGATGTCTGTTCTTAAGGACGCTGCTTCTGCTTCTATTTATGGAGCACGTGCTGCTTTTGGAGTAATCTTAATTACTACTAAAAATGGTAAGGACGCTAAAGGAAAAGTAAGGTTTGCATACAGCAATAATTACGGTTGGAGCAATCCTATTTCATTAATTGAATTTAATGACCCAACAATCGAACTTCCAGCAATGATTCAAGCGCAAGCTCGTGCAGGAAATGCAAATCCAGAATCTTTTGGAATGAACTACAAAACTTTACTTCCAGGGATAATTAACTGGCAACAAAAGTATGCAGCTACAAGAAGCAGTAACGATAAGAATATGATCTTAGGAGAAGATTTTGATGTTATTGGAGGAAAAGAATACTTCTACAGAGTTTGGGATCCACATAAAGAAATGCTTAAGAAAAACGCAATAACGTCATTCCATAACTTTTCAGCACAAGGATCGTTATCAGAGAAAAGTTCATTTATTGTTTCGCTAGGAGTTTCTAACCAAGAAGGGGTTATGAATATAAATACTGAAAATAATCAAAGAATTAACTTGAACATGGGTATGAGTACTCAATTATCTAGTTGGCTTTCAGGAGATTTCAAAGTATTATCTTCTATGCAAGAATATAAATCTCCTTTTAATTATTACAACAGTGGTTTAGACACTGCTGGAAATGGATATTTTGGATACTACATGCGTTGGGGTTCTTATTTCCCTTATGGTACTTATAACGGAATTTCTTTTCGTCATGCACCGGGTTACATGAATAATGCCTCAATGAATAAAAGATTAGAGAACGATACTCGTATCAATGCGAAATTAACAGCTCAAGTTACAAAAGACTTCAATATTATTGCTGAATACAGCATTAACAACAATTTCTTTAGTAATAAATTTAATGGTGGACAAATACCTTTATGGGATTGGTGGACAAGTGCTGCAGATTTAGTTGCTGGAAAACCTACAATGATGGAGTCTGGCAATGATTTTGTTGCTCAATCAAAATCTTCTTACACTACTAACGTTGCTAATATCTACGCAAACTATTCAAAGACTTTTAATAGTGTACATAACTTTAAAGCATTAGGTGGTTTAAACTCAGAGTGGCAATCATTCGAAAGAACTTACGCTCGTAGAAATACTTTGCTAGATAAAAATAAACCAGAATTTAACTTAGCAATTGGTGACCAATTTACATCACCTCTTTCTTCTAATTCTTCTATTAATCCAGGATTGTCTGAATATGCAATTGCAGGTTTCTTCGGCCGTATTAACTATGATTATGATGGAAGATACTTATTAGAATTAAATGCTCGTTATGATGGATCTTCAAAATTTCCAACGCAAGAACAGTGGGGATTTTTCCCTTCAGCATCTGTTGGATACAGAATTTCGAATGAGAAATTTATGGAAAGTACAAGAGGCTGGTTGAATGACTTAAAAATACGTGCATCTATAGGATCTATTGGTAATCAAAATATTGCAAACAATGCATTTTTACCAGTTATGACAAGTAGTAATCCATGGTGGTTAGGAAGTGGAGCTACTATCCCACCTTCTGTATCACTACCAAGCAATGTGGACGCAAACTTATCATGGGAAAAAGTTACAACTCAAGATATTGGTTTAGATTTAAGAATCTACAATATGGTTGGATTAACATTTGACTATTATCAAAGAGACACTAAAGGAGTTTTATCTCCTGGAAAAACTTTGCCAGGATCATTTGGACAATCAGCAGCAAATACAAATTCAGGAAACTTAAGAACTAGAGGTTGGGAATTAGGAATTAACTTCAACAAAGAAATCACTAAAGACATTTCTGTTTACACAGACTTAACTTTATCTGATTACACAACAGAGGTTACTGAATGGAATAACTCTTCTAGACTTTTAGGTTCATTCTACGCAGGACAAAAAATAGGCGAAATTTGGGGTTTAACTACAGATAGACTTATTCAAGCTACTGATGTTGTAGATCCAACTGGTTCTATTGTTAACGGAATTGATTACAAAGACATTCGCTCAGGGACATTTAAATACGGTGCTGGAGATGTTATGTACAAAGATCTAAACGGAGATGGAAAAATATCTAGAGGAAAAGGAACAGCTGATGATTCAGGTGATTTAAGTGTTATAGGTAACGCTACTCCTAAATATCAATATGGTATTCGTCTTGGTGGAAATGTATATGGTTTTGATATCGATGCATTTTTTCAAGGAGTTGGTGAGCGTCAATACTGGGCTACTTCAGATTTAGTTTTACCATTCTATAGTAGAACTGATGCAATGTATGCGAACATGAATGACTACTGGACACCAGATAACACAAATGCTTATTATCCTAATCCGTTCCCTAAACATGATGCAAATGCTTTTGGGGGTTATGCTCCAGGATCAAATAACTTCGTGTCACAGTCTAGATATTTATTAAATATGTCATACTTAAGATTAAAAAGCGTAACAGTAGGATATACTTTACCTAAAAGCTTAAGTAAAAGAATTGGTGTTGATAAGATCAGACCTTACGTTTCTGGTTTAAACCTATTGACTTTTAAAGACAGTAATTTACCTGTGGATCCAGAAATCAATGATTCTGAGGCGACTTGGGGAAGAACATTCCCTTATTCTAAAACATGGTCTATGGGTATTCAACTTGCATTTTAAAAAATAAATTAAAAATTAAAGAAAATGAGAAAATTAAAAATAAACTCTAAGATAAAGCTTTCTGTTCTTGCTCTTTCAATAGCAGGAATGTCTTTTAGCTGCTCAGATTTTCTAGATACACCACCAAAAGATATATTTACAGATAGTAATTTTTGGACTTCTGAAAATAACGTTAAAACATTCTCTTGGTTGAATTACGATACATTTTTAGGATATGGAAATAATGCAGGAACAACTGCAGATTTCTATTTTCATAATTCATCGAATTTTGATGACAATCTAGCTATGAATGTTTTTACAACATTTAATACAACTGCTAATGCAACTAACTCAAACTGGAATTCTTATTACACATTAATTCGTCGCAGTAATTTGATGCTAGAAAGAGTGCCTGCAGTCAATATGGATGAAGCAAAGAAAAATCATTATTTAGGTGTTGCTAAATTTTTCAGAGCATATACGTACTTTAGATTAGCTCAGGAATTTGGAGATGTTCCCTACACCGATGCGTTTTTACAGCAAAATGACGCTAACGTATATAAACCCGCTTTAAGTAGAACTGAGGTAATTAACAATGTAATTAAAGATCTAGAAGAAGCAAGTTCTTTAATGCTTGCTGTTGATGATAAAAACGTAACAGTTAATAAATTTACTGCTTATGCACTATTGAGTAGAGTTTGTCTTTACGAAGGAACTAATAGAAAATATAATCTTGGACAACCAGGAAGCGAATATCTTCAAAAAGCAAAAGCAGCTTCATTAATGGTTATGAATAACGCTTCGTATTCATTAAATTCTGACTGGAAGTCTTTATACAATTCGTTAGAGTTATTAGGAAATACTGAAGTAATTTTAGCTAAAAGATATTTAAGAGGAGTTCTTGGTAACTCTATTCAAGCCTACACTAACACTTCTACTGTGCAAAGTGGTTTGTCTAAATTTGCTGCTGAGAGTTATTCTACAGTTAACGGTTTGCCAATCAAACAAATTGGAGGGAATCCTCAATATTTAGGAGATAATACAATTACAAATGTTTTTGCTAACAGAGATCCACGTTTTGCAAAGGCTTTTGGAAATGTTGATTACGCTTACTCTGACAAACCACTTAATGGTCTAACGTCAATAACTGGATATGTATTTCAGTTGTACAACACTCCCGCTGCTAGTGGCACAGAGGTTACAACTATTGGCCAAAACCAAATTGATGCACCAATATTTACTTTGAGCGAAGTTTATTTAAACTATGCTGAAGCTTGTGCAGAACTTGGTACAGCAACAAACGCAGATCTTAACTTATCTTTAAACAAAGTAAGAGCTCGTGCAGGTATTGCAGTTTTAACTACTGATGGATCAAATGCATCTGTAGGTGGAATTCAGATAAACGATCCTCAAAGAACATCAAGCTTAGAGCAAATCACTGGCGCTGTAAGCCCTCTTATCTGGGAAATTAGACGTGAACGTAGAATGGAATTCATTAGCTGGACAAGTCTTCGAAAAGCTGATATTTTGCGTTGGAAAAAAGGAGATTATCTTGATGGTGCTAAAAACCCTGACGTTTTATTAGGAGCAAGAATTCCCTCTTTGATTGGAACTGCCTCTAAAACTAAAGTTAATGCCGATGGTTACGTAATTCCGTATACTATTTCAAGAACATTTATTTCACCAAAGCATTATTTAACTGCAATTCCAACAAATGATATTAGTCTATATCTTGCTGAAGGAGTAGAATTAAAACAAAATCCAGGTTGGTAATAAATACCACACTTAAATAAATTAACTAGCTCTAGTATTTTTTAAACTAGAGCTAGTATTTTAAAGCTACACACCTATTAAAGTAGCTCATAATATTGTTTCATTACTATTATATTTTTTCAATTATAATATAATATAATACTACTTTTCAGCATTTATAAAATTCAGTTTATTAAATTATAAAATAATTACTGTTACTTTTATTTAATCTAATGCATTCCATAATTTAATTTTTAATAAAGATGATGAAGCTTATAAAAAGAGGTTTGGTTTTTACATTTTCTATATTCTACATTGGAACTTATTGTAATACTACTATACCAATTTTAGATTCAAAAAAAGATTTTGAAATTAGTAATCGACCTATAGAAACCGGTGCCGATAATTATGAAAGCTATCTTCCATTATTAAAAGATAAAAAAGTAGGAATCGTTACAAATCAAACTGGAATTTTAAGTGATCAAACTCATGTAGTTGACTTTTTATTATCAAAAAAAATCAATGTCAGAACTATTTTTGCTCCCGAACATGGTTTTAGAGGAACTGCAGATGCTGGCGAACATGTTGTAGATGGGAAAGATCAAAAAACAGGACTTAGTATCATTTCGCTTTACGGAGATAACAAGAAACCTAAAAAAGAACAATTAGCTGGAATAGATGTAATGGTTTTTGATTTACAAGATGTAGGTGCACGTTTTTACACTTATATATCGTCATTACATTACGTAATGGAAGCTTGTGCCGAAAACGGAATTCCACTTATAATATTAGATCGGCCTAATCCAAATGGCTGTATAATTGACGGTCCACTTTTAGAAAAAGAGTATACAAGTTTTGTTGGTATGCACCCTATTCCACTACTTCATGGAATGACAATAGGAGAATATGGAAAAATGATTAATGGTCAAAAGTGGTTAAAAAACGCAGCTCAATGTAAACTTACTGTAAAACCTTGTGTCGACTATAAACACAATATGCCTTACAGCTTATTAGTAAAACCATCGCCTAATTTACCTAACGATCAATCCATAAATCTATATGCTAGTTTATGTTTTTTCGAAGGAACTAATGTTAGTGTTGGTCGTGGAACGGAGAAACAATTCCAAATTTATGGTTCGCCTTTTTTAGATAAAAAAAGTTTTGATTTTAGTTTTACTCCAAAACCAAATTTTGGTGCAAAAGATCCGATGCATAATGGTAAACTATGCTTTGGGGAAGATTTATCATCTTATAAAAGGGTAAATAAATTAGAATTGAAGTGGCTTATTAAAGCCTACCAAAATACAGCAGATAAGAAAAATTTCTTTAACGCTTTTTTTACAAAATTAGCAGGAACTAAGAAATTGCAAACCCAAATAGAAAATGGTGTTTCTGAAAGTAAGATAAGACAGAGTTGGCAAAAAGATTTGAACTCCTTCAAGAAAATGCGCTCTAATTATCTTCTTTATTAGTGTTATGAGTTCTCAAACAAAAACTATAATTGTAAATTAAAATGATCCTTTAAAAAATAAAAAAATGGCTAAAAATAATCCGGATACTGAAAAAGAATCTCTTTATGCTAATCTCGAAAAAATGAGTACTGAGGAAATACTTATGGGAATAAATGCAGAGGATAAAAAGGTTTCGAGTGTCATTAAGAAACAAATTCCCAATATTGAAAAATTAGTAAATGCCATTGTATTAAAAATGCAAAAAGGTGGTCGCTTATTTTATATAGGTGCAGGGACATCTGGCCGAATAGGTATTTTAGATGCTTCAGAGTGCCCTCCTACTTTTGGGGTCTCACACGATTTAGTTATCGGAATTATTGCGGGTGGTGATTATGCGATTAGAAAGGCAGTTGAAAATGCTGAAGACGATTTTAATCAAGCTTGGGAAGATTTAAAAAAGCATAATATTACAAGCGCCGATTTTGTTATAGGTATTGCCGCCTCAGGAAATACACCTTATGTTATTGGTGGTTTAAAAATGTCAAGAGAAAACAATATTTCTACAGGAAGTATTTCATGCAATAGTAACAGCTTAATTTCAAAAGAAGCAGATTTTCCTGTAGAAATTGTGGTAGGACCAGAATTTCTTACTGGAAGTACACGTATGAAAGCAGGAACATCTCAAAAACTAGTTTTAAATATGATTTCTACTTCAGTGATGATTAAGTTAGGAAAAGTATACGGTAACAAAATGATTGACATGCAATTGTCTAACAAAAAATTAGTTCAAAGAGGTGTTGAAATGATTATTGAAGAATTAAATATCGATGAAAAACTAGCCTCAGAATTATTAAATAAACATAAAAGTGTTAGAGCTGTTTTACTCGCTGAAAATAAAAATTTAGAGAGTTAAAAGTCACACGCTGATCCTCATCCTAAATACTAACAAACCAACAACCACATAAAATGACACCAAGCGCAATCCTGATCCTTATCATCGTTTACTTCGGAGTATTATTCTATATCTCGCATAGAGTGAGCCGGAAAGATGATGGAAATGAAGCGTTCTTTACAGCAAACAAAAATTCAAAATGGTATTTAGTTGCTTTCGGAATGATTGGAACTGCTTTATCTGGTGTTACTTTTATCTCTGTTCCAGGAGAAGTGGGTGCAGCTGGTGGCGAACAATTTAAGTACTTTCAATTTATTATAGGAAACGCAATTGGTTTTATAATAATTACAAAATTATTACTGCCCTTGTACTATAGAATGAATTTGACCTCCATTTATAGCTATATCGAGCAAAGAATGGGTTTTTACAGTTACAAAACAGCCGCGTCTATCTTTTTAATTAGTAGAACGATCAGCTCTGCTTTTAGATTGTATTTAGTTGTAATTGTTCTACAGCGATACGTATTCGATTATTACGGAATTCCATTTGCTGTGACTGTTTTAATATCGTTACTACTTATATTTTCTTATACCTACAGAGGCGGACTTAAAACAATTATCATTACGGATACCTTGCAAACGTTTTTCCTAGTAAGCTCTGTTTTCTTGACAATCTATTTTATTTGTGACAGCATGGACTTAAGTGCCATTGGCGCATTCGAAGAAGTCAAGAATAGTAATTATTCAAAAATATTTTTCTTTGATGATTTCTTGGGAAGTAAATTCCATTTTGTAAAACAAATTTTAGGAGGAATGTTTGTCACCATCGCTATGACAGGACTTGACCAAGATTTGATGCAAAAAAACTTGAGTTGCAAGAACATTGGTGAAGCACAGAAAAACATGTTTACCTTCACGGGAATATTTGTTGTGATCAATATATTTTTCTTGAGCGTAGGAGCTTTACTTTACATTTATGCGAATAAAAAAGGTATTGCGATTCCAACAGATTTAATAACAGGAAAACCTAGAACCGACTTACTTTTCCCAGAAATAGCTTTAAATCATCTCTCCATTATTCCAGCAATTGTATTTTTACTTGGAATTATAGCTGCCACGTTTGCAACTACTGATTCTGCTTTAACAGCCTTAACAACTTCTTTTTGCGTTGATTTCTTAGGAATGGATAAGCAGGAAAACCTGAAAAAGAAAAACAATGTCAAAATAAGACATTTAGTTCACATTAGTTTTTCAGCATTAATTTTCTTAGTTATTCTTGTTTTTAATTCGATTAATGACAGCTCTGTCGTTGGAATGATATTCAGAGTAGCATCGTACACTTACGGTCCATTGTTAGGACTATATGCGTTTGGATTATTCCAAAAAACAAGAAATGTGAATGACAAACTAGTACCTTACATTTGTTTGTTGTCTCCCCTATTTACCTATTTGATAAATGAATATTCAAGAACTTTGTTTGCTGGATATGTGTTTGACAATGAATTGATAGTGCTTAACGGAATGCTGACGTACTTAGGATTGTTACTAACTAGCTCTCACAGCAAGACAAAAATAAGTTTTTAGTATCCAGTACAAACCCGCTTTAATTATTGCTCCCTTTTTACCACTCTATTCAGAGTTAGGTACACTATTTACTTAAATTGAATTAAATGAAAAATTTCTTTATAAAAATTAGCGTCTACACACTTTTTCTAATGGTAATAACTAATTGTGCTACTTCAAAAAAAACAAGTGTAGTATCGAACTTACAAAAGGATTCGTTCATTGAAGATGCGAAAGTATATAATGCACTACCTAAATCAGAAAGAAAGACATTTTTAAAAGATTCAGACGCTGAAACACGTTGGGTTGACAGTATTTATTCTAAAATGTCTGTAAGAGAAAAACTTGGCCAATTGTTTATGGTTTCGGCTTATTCGAATAAGGATTCTATTCATGAAAACAGTGTTGAAAAATTAATTGACGAGTATAAAGTTGGAGGTCTTATTTTTTTCCAAGGTAGTTCTATTCGCCAAGCTAAGCTCACAAATGAATATCAAGCTAAAGCAAAAGTGCCTTTATTTATTGGACTTGATGCCGAATGGGGTTTAAGTATGAGACTAGATTCTACGTACGTTTTCCCCTGGAATATGACATTAGGAGCGATCCAAGATTTATCTTTAATCACGCAAGTAGGAATACAAATGGGCGCCGAAGCTAAAAGAATGGGAATTCATTTCAACTTTGCTCCTGTGCTTGATATTAACACTAATCCTAAAAATCCTATCATTGGGAATCGTTCTTTTGGCGAAAGCAAGACTAATGTTTCTGACAAAGCGGTTGCATTAATGAACGGCGTTCAAAGTCAAGGCGTTTTCACGACAGGTAAGCATTTTCCTGGACATGGCGACACTTCCACCGACTCCCATTACACATTACCATTAGTAACTTTTTCGAAAGAAAGAATTGATTTAGTCGAGCTCTATCCATACAAAAGAATGTTTGATGAAGGTCTCGCTTCTGTAATGGTTGGTCACCTTAATATTCCAAGTTTAGAAAGTAAGGAAAATTATCCTTCCTCCGCTTCTTACAATGTAGTTAGTAATTTACTTCAAAAGCAAATGGGCTTCGAAGGCTTGATAATAACAGATGGACTAGCGATGAAAGGTGCTAGCGACTTTAAAGGTGCTGGTGATCTCGAGTTAGCGGTGCTACTTGCAGGAAATGACATTTTTCTAGGTCCAGAAAATGTACCTGTTGCAATGATAAAATTAGAATCGTATTACAAAGAAGGAATTATAACAGAAGCGCGTTTGTCAGAGTCCGTAAAAAAAATATTGCGCTACAAATTTAAAGTTGGTTTAAATACTTACAAACCTGTCGAAATCAAAAGTCTTATAGCTGACATTAATCCTGCACAAAATGAAGCGTTAAGTTATAAATTGTATGAAAATGCAATCACTGTTCTAAAAAATGAGAAAGAAATTCTTCCGATAAAAGATCTAAGTCAAAAAATAGCCTATGTCAAACTAGGAGATGATATTAACAGTTCTTTTTTATCTACATTAAAAAAATATACAGAAGTAACCGAAGTTTCAAATACAGATATTGACAGCTTAAACACAGAACTAAAAAAATACGATACGGTAATTATTGGTTATCATAAAGAAAATAAAACGTGGGCGAAACAAGATTTTAGTGATAAAGAAATGCTGTGGTTAAAAGAAATTGCCAGACATAATAAAGTAATCTTAGCTGTTTTTGCAAAACCATATACTTTACTTGCTATCACAAATTTTGAAGATATTAAAGGATTAGTAGTTTCTTATCAAAACTCAAGCGTGAGCCAAATCGTGTCAGCAGAATTGATTTTTGGTGCGGTCGCTGCCAAAGGAAAACTACCCGTATCAATCAATAAATCATTTCCTGTAAATCATGGTCTTTCAACTGAGAAACTAAACCGATTGGGTTTCACAGCTCCTGAAAATGAAAATATGAATTCTCAAATTTTGTCTAAAATCGATAGCATTGCAAAAAAAGCAATTGATGGCAAAATGACTCCTGGAATGCAAGTTCTAGTTGCTAGAAAAGGAAATGTAATTTTCCAAAAATCTTTTGGAACTTTTACGTACGAGAATGGTAGTAAACAAGTTAACAATTCAGATTTGTATGACGTAGCTTCTCTAACAAAGATGATTTCGACTCTACCCAATGTGATGCAATTGTATGATAGGAACAAAGTAAAACTAGATACAAAATTAAAAAGAATGGTCCCACTTTTCTCAAAAACAGATAAAGCAAACATCAGCTTTAAGGATCTACTGACCCATTATGCTGGACTTCAAGCATGGATTCCGTTTTATAAAGCGACTTTAAACAGTGATAATACACCAATGGACAAGTATTATAGTAAAGTGGCAAACGCACAATTTTCAACTAAAGTAGCCGATAACCTTTTTCTACGAAATGATTATCACGATACCATAATGAAACTAATTGCTGAAAGCCCATTATCACTCAAGAAAGAATACAAATACAGTGATTTTACCTTTATTATTTTAAAGGAATATCTAGAAAGAAAAACAAAAAAGCCATTAGAAGTTTTAAGTAAGAAAAACTTTTACAGATCGCTTGGAATGAACAATACATTATATAATCCGTTGACGACGTTTGATAAAAATAATATTGCTCCTTCAGAAGTAGATACTTATTTCCGTCACCAAGTTGTACAAGGTCATGTGCATGATATGGCTGCAGCAATGGAAGGTGGAGTTGCCGGTCATGCAGGAATTTTTTCGAATGCAATGGACGTGGCTAAAATGATGCAACTGTTTTTACAAAAAGGAAATTATGGTAACAAAACCTATTTTTCTACGGCCACTTTCGATGTATTCAATACGTCGTATTACGCTGCTGAAGGAGTTCAAAGAGGTTTAGGTTTTGATAAGAGAGTTAAAAAAGATGGACCAACATGTGGCTGCGTTTCGGAAGCTAGTTTTGGGCATACCGGTTTTACCGGCGATATTGCTTGGGTTGATCCTGAGACGGAAATCGTATATGTTTTTCTTTCAAACAGAACTTATCCAGAAGTTACATCAGAAGGAAATAAATTGGCCAGAGAAAATATTAGAGAAGAAATTCAACAAATTATCCAAAATGCCATTATTAAATAAGATCCTAAAAGATATAATTTTCTTTAAAACTTTTAACTTTACCAATTCAGATAAGTGAAACCATTTAAGAAAATATCAAATGAAACCTTCTTTGATTTTAACTTTTTTATTTTGTTAAAAAATGAATTAATTTTTTATTACTGATATATAGAATCATGAATTCAAATCTCGAATCACTTTACAAAATTGCACAAAAACCATCACGAACCATTATTGGTTTGATGTCTGGAACATCACTAGATGGATTAGATGTGGCTTTGTGCGAGATTTCAGGAGCTGGTGAATACACCGAAATTAAATTGATTCAGTTTGAAACAGTTGATTATTCCGAGAATATAAAATTAGATATCAAATCTATTTTTGCAAAGGATACTATTGAATTTCGAAAACTAGTTTTACTAAACGAATGGATTGGAACGTTGCATGCGGAGATGATTCTGAAATGTCTTGATAAATGGAAGATTACTGCTGATAAAGTTGATTTAATAGCATCTCATGGCCAGACCGTTTTCCACGCTCCAAAGATTTTGCACCAGCAGGAAAAATTTCCAAATGGTACTTTACAAATTGGAGATGGTGATCACATTGCGGTAAAAACTGGAATAATGACGATATCTGACTTTAGACAAAAACACGTTGCTGCAGGTGGCGAAGGTGCACCTTTAGCAGTTTATGGTGATTATTTTCTTTTTTCTAAAAAAGGAGAAAACAGAATTATGTTGAACATGGGAGGAATTTCAAATTTCACCTATTTACCAGCTTCTAATAATCCCGAAGAGGTTTTTGTAACGGATACAGGAACAGGAAACACGTTAATAGACGCTTTTACAAAACTAAATTTTCCTGAAAAATCTTATGACAAAGATGCCGAAATTGCTAAAACTGGAACTGTAAACGCTGCACTTCTAGAAAGTTTAAAATCTGATTCTTTTTTTAATAAACCGTATCCAAAAACCACTGGACCTGAACTTTTCAATATGGAATATGTTAAAAAGGCTCAAGCCTTAAGCAGTACTCAAAATATTCCGGTTCCTGATTTGCTCGCCACGTTGACACGATTTAGCGCTGAAACGATCGCAACTGCTATAAAAGAAACAATAAAAAGCACGATTTACAATATTGAAGATTTTATCATTTATTTATCTGGTGGTGGTGCGCACAATCCACTATTAATTCAATGGTTAAAAGAATTATTGACTTGCAATTTTGCAAAAACAGATGATTTAGGAATTTCTGGCGATGCCAAGGAAGCGATACTCTTTGCCATACTAGCCAATGAAACAGTCTCAGGAGGGAAATCTGATTTTGGTAAGCGAAAAGGAATTCCATCTGTTTCGATGGGTAAAATTTCGTTCCCTAATTAATAAACTAATACAACTATTATATAATGCAAAAAGAACGCTTAATTTCGCTCGATGTTTTTAGAGGATTTACTATTCTGTTAATGACAATTGTAAATAATCCTGGAAGTTGGGCGTCAATTTATCCTCCATTAAAACATGCGGAATGGCATGGGTGCACTCCTACTGATTTAGTTTTTCCTTTTTTTATTTTTATAATGGGAACTGCTATTCCATTCGCAATGCCAACTAAACATTTTGATTTAGCCGTTTTTCATAAAATATTAGTTCGTTCCTTAAGGATTTTCTGCTTGGGTTTATTTTTATATTTCTTCGGTCGTATTGAAGTCTTTTCGTTAGAAGGCATTCCTTTATTACTAGCTAGAATACTTATTACTTTCGCGGTAGCGTATGCACTTTTAGGAAACTTTACATTAAAAATTAAAACATATCTCGTTTTAATTATTTTTACAGTTATGTTATTCTTGGCTTACAGCGGAATACCAGTATATCAAGACGTACGAATTCCTGGAGTTTTACAACGAATTGCTATTGTCTATTTCTTCACATCCATTCTATATTTAAAAACTAATTTTAAAATCCAAGTAGCTGTAGTAGCATCTATTTTATTAGGTTACTGGGCTCTAATGGCTCTAATTCCTGTTCCAGGATTTGGCGAAGCAAATTTTGATAAAGGAACTAATTTAGCAGCTTGGCTCGATAATTTATTATTAAACGGACACTTGTGGGCCGCATCAAAAACATGGGATCCAGAAGGAATTTTGAGTACTTTACCAGCAATTGCTACAGGGATTTTAGGAATGTTTATCGGTCAAGTATTGAACATGTCTATTACTAAAGTAGAAATTGTAAAAAGGATTTCAATTGTGGGTGCATCTTTAATAATTCTTGGCTTAGTTTGGGATGTTGTATTCCCTATCAATAAATCATTGTGGACAAGCTCTTATACAATATATACTGCTGGAATTGCAACAATATGCTTAGCAATTTTATACTATATTATTGATGTTGCAAATTATAAAAAATGGATCAAATTATTTTTGATTTGGGGAGTGAATCCAATGATTGTATTTTTCTTCTCGGGGATAATCCCAAGGATTTTAGGTTCAATTAAAATGCAAAACCCACAAATAGCAACGGAAGAAATTAATCTACAGACTTATATTTACAATCATAATATCGTTCCACTTTTCGCTAATCCGCTAAACGCATCGTTATTTTACGCATTGTCCTATGCTGTTTTTTGGTCATTAATATTGTGGGTTTTTTACAAGTATGAATTGATTTTTAAAGTATAGCTTTTAAATTAAAAAACACGGTTTTTTTAATGAACCATGATAAAGTTGGCAAAGAAATTGATTTCAGGAAAGATGTGAAATTATAAACTCTATTTAGCGGGTAGATTTCTCTAAAAAAGCTATTTTTGAATACTTTAAAATAAAAAACGATAATGAAAATTTACAAGCACATTCTTTTACTACTCCCTTTTCTTTTAATCTCATTTTCTAAAAGCGAGGCTCAAGAAATGACAGCACATCCTAAAAGTGAATTTAGAGCAGTTTGGATTGCAACTGTTGTTAATATCGACTGGCCGAAAAGTGGCAATGACAATATTGCAAAGCAAAAGGCAGATTATTTAGAAATTTTAGACACTTACAAAAAATTAAATTATAATGCGGTTATAGTCCAAATTAGAAGTGTTGGTGACGCTTTTTATCCAACAAAATTAGCTCCTTGGTCTAAATATTTGACTGGAAAAGAGGGAAAAGCACCCAATCCGTATTTTGATCCACTAGAATGGATGATTACTGAAGCACATCAACGGGGTTTCGAATTTCACGCTTGGTTGAATCCATATCGCGCAACCATGAATTTAAAAACCGAAGAGCTAAGTCCGGAGCACGATTTATTTAAATTTCCAGAATGGATGATAAAATATGCAGGGAAATATTATTATGATCCAGCACTTCCAGAGGTTCAAAACCATTTAACAGCCGTGATTGAGGAAGTAGTAACGAATTACGATATTGATGCAATACATTTTGATGACTATTTCTATCCTTACAAAGTTCCTGGAGAAAAATTTAATGACGGTGCTTCTTTCAAGAAATATGGAGACGGAAGAACCTTGGAAGATTTTAGAAGATCTAACGTAAATGAATTCGTAAAATGCATTTCTATTTCGATAAAAAATATCAAACCATGGGTACAATTCGGAATTAGCCCCTTTGGTGTTTGGAGAAATAAATCAGTAGATCCAAGAGGTTCTGACACCAAGTCTGGACAAACAAATTATGACGATTTATTTGCTGATCCTATTGCTTGGATGGAGAACAAATGGATTGATTATTTAGTTCCACAATTATATTGGAGTATGGATCATCCCACAGCTTCTCATTCAAAACTTTTACGTTGGTGGTCTGAAAATTCGACAAACGTTAATGTTTATATTGGTAACGGAACGTACAAAGTAAATGCTGATTCAGATAAACGATGGAATAATGCAAAGGAAATTCCAAATCAAATTGATTACGCCAGAAGTTTTAAAAACATTCAAGGAAATGCTTTTTTTAGTGCAAAATCATTTATGAATCGAAACCAAAGTGTCACAAAATTGTTATCCGAAAATCAATATAAATATCCTGCTCTTCCAGCTGTAGTTCCTAATGCAGTTCGAAATATGGTCATTGTACCAACACCAGCAAATATTGTAACAGATCCAATCTCTTCTCGCTTTACAGTGCAATATCCAATGTATAGTAAAGTACGCTACCTTATGGTTTATGCAGCAAAGTTTAATTCAAATATTGATATTAAAGATGCTAGCCAAATCGTTGATAAAGTAGCATATCGTTTAAATAGCGACACGGTCGAAGTTATTATTCCTGCTTATCAAGTTGATAAAAACACAAAATATGCGATTACATTTATTGATTATTATGGCAATGAAAGTGAAGCTACAGAAGTGAATTTTACACTATAAATTAATCTATTTTAAATTCCTTACATGAAAACAGATAATAGACCTTGGTATTGGATTCCCGTTTTAAATTTTGCTTCCGGTTTCCCGTATGTAATCATAATCTCCGTTTCTGTATTGATGTACAAAAACTTAGGGATAAGCAATGAAGATATCGGTTTATATACTAGTTTATTGTATTTGCCTTGGGTAATAAAACCTTTGTGGAGTCCATTTATTGATTTGTATGGAACGAAGCGAAAATGGTTTTTATCGATGCAATTGCTTATTTCTATTGCTTTTTTAATAGTTGGTTTTATTATTCCAGCCAGCCAATTTTTTATACTAAGTTTAGCTGTTTTTTGGGTTGCTGCCTTTGCTTCCGCATCAAATGATGTTGCTAGTGATGGTTTTTATTTACTTGCTTTGGAGAAAGAACAGCAATCATTCTTTTTAGGGATTAGAAGTACATTTTATAGAGCGTCGATGCTTACTGGAAACGGATTGATAATCTTACTAGCTGGCTATTTAGAACATCGTTTCAGTAATAATGTTCAGGCTTGGTCTTACACAATGATATTTGTAGGGATAGTGATGTCAATTCTAACTGTGTACAACTATTTTGCTACTCCAAAAAGTGAACTTCCAATTGCTGACGGTAAAACGGAAGAGAAAAATTTTGGCAAAGTATTTAGTAGCTTTTTTAAGAAAAAACAAATTGTATTAGTTTTAGCTTTCATACTTTTATTTCGTCTTGGCGAATCACAACTGCTTAAAATGCTTACTCCATTTTTAGTGGATCCAATAAGCGACGGAGGAATGGGATTAGAAACTGAAGATGTTGGACTTATTTATGGAACATTCGGGTTGATTGCCTTAACTGTAGGTGGAATTTTAGGAGGAATTGCTATTTCAAGAGATGGATTAGGAAAATGGATGTTGCCAATGATTCTAGCGATGCACTTACCGATCATTGGATTTGTATTGTTATCTCATTTTCATCCTAGTTCAGTACTCTATATTTATCTCACTGTTATAGCAGAACAATTTGGTTACGGTTTTGGTTTTGCGGCTTTCATGATGTACTTGATTTATGTTGCAGATGGCGAATCGAAGACTTCTCACTACTCTATAGCAACGGGATTTATGGCGCTTGGAATGATGCTTCCAGGAATGGTAAGTGGTTATATTCAGGATTATTTAGGATATGGAAATTTCTTTATTTGGGTTTTTATAGCGACAATTCCGGGATTGATACTTTCAAGATATTTGATATTTCCAAAGGAATTTGGTAAGAAAGCAGAGAATATTAATTACCAGACTAGTAAACCTAAAGATGAAGAATAATTAATAGATAGTACTACAAATAATTTAATTTCGATTCGCAAAATTGAAAAATTCAAGTAATAACTGCTATCTCGTTATTCAAAAACTAACAACATGACATTAGAACAAAAAATAGGACAATTTTTCTTTCCCGCAGTTTTTATAAATGACACGGAAGAGAATATCCAAGAGATGGAACTTTTAATTCAAAATCATAATATAGGCGGACTAACTTTTTTTCATAGTAGAGCCAGCGCTGCGACTAATTATGAAACAAAGAAGAAAGTTATTCTAAACGATGATAGTTGCCAACGATTACGAGAACTGATAACTCGTTACCAAAAATGTGCTCCTACTCCACTTTTAATGAGTATTGATGCTGAATGGGGATTAGCGATGCGTGTGGAAAAAACACCGCAATATCCTTACGCAATCACTCTTGGCGCTTTACCGATATCACAGTCTCATTTAGTGTACGAAGTAGGAAAACAAATTGGTTTAGATCTAAAGTCTGTTGGAATACAATACAATTTAGCACCGTTAGCTGATATCAATAATAATCCGAATAATCCGGTGATTGGCTATCGCTCTTTTGGCGAAGAGAAAGAAAAAGTTAGTGATTTTGCTATAGAATATGTGAAAGGAATGAATGATGCTGGCGTACTTGGATGTCTTAAGCATTTTCCTGGCCATGGAAATACAAATGTAGATTCTCATTTAGGTTTACCAATTTTAGAGGAAAATCTAGAGCAGCTATTACAGAATGAATTGGTACCTTTTATTAAAGGAATTGATGCAAAAGTGGATTCTATAATGATAGGTCATTTAGCTGTTCCCGCCTTAAACGATGGAAAGAATACATCTGCGACTTTGTCTAAACCTATTATAGAGACACTTTTGCGCAAGCAATTGGGCTATGATGGACTAATCATTTCAGACGCACTAAATATGAAAAGTGTTTCTGATCTTTATTCGAAAAAAGGACAATTAGAATGGGAAGCTTTTAACGCTGGAAATGATGTTTTATGTTTTGCAATTAACGTTGCGGAAGGAATTCAGGAAATACTAAAAAATGCATCAGAAGAGCGAATTGATGAAAGTTTCAATCGTTTATGGAAAGCAAAGCAGAAAGCAGGAATTTTAAATCCCGATTCAAGTTTAAATCCAATTTTAAACGGCGACTTCGATTTTGAAACTACGTCAAAATTAAATTATAAAATCGCTGAAAATTGTATTACTACATTACGAGATAATCAAAATACAAATACTGTTTTTGAAGCCCAGCGCGCGAATAAATTAGCTAAAATTAGCCTTTATAAAAATACAGATAATCTATTTTTTAAAAATGTGTCTACCGTATTACCTTCCTCAGAATTTAGCTATGAAATGGGGAATGATTTGGCAATAGCTGAATTAGGAAATGATATTGCTGAATTTGACACAATACTCATCTCCTTGTTTGTTCCAAAAGCGAAACCTTTGAATAAGTTTGATATCGAAGAAAAAGTTTTAGAATTTTTGGAAAAAATATTTACGACAAAGAAATGTATCTTATATGTATTTGGAAATCCTTACGCGCTACAAGTAATTCCAAACTTAAAAGCTGCTTTAGGAATTGTCCAAGTTTACCAAGATTTTCCAGAGTTTCAAAAAGTGGCTGCTAATCAGTTACTATCAAACGCTCCTTGCCAAGGAACGCTACCTGTGATGATTACCGATTTATAAATTACAATCCGTACATTTTTTTAAGTTTCGAAAATTATTTCTAAAGATGAAAACTTGAATAATTTTTCGATAAAATGTTTCTTGCTGTAAACTTTTCTAAAATTTTTAAAATTAAAAACTAAAATCGATAAAAATAGAGAAATGACAATTTTGTCAAAATCTGTTTAGGCTGATAGTAACTTTTTTATCTATATTGCAATCTCAAAAGACAAAGAATGGATACAAAAATAAACAGAAATAAAGAATTATCAATTGGAGAAGCTTTAATTCCTGTTGCCGCACTTATAGTAATGCTAGGTTTCAATGTTTACGTTTATGGTGACGAAGCGTTAAGTGGTAGTAATCAATTTGTTCTATTATTAGGTGCTGCGGTTGCTGCTATTGTTGGCTTTTTTAATAAAGTCACCTTTAGTAAAATGATGGAAGAAGTAGCAGAGAATATCAAATCGACTGTTGGCGCTATTTTAATCTTATTAATGGTTGGTGCATTAGCAGGCACTTGGTTGGTTAGCGGTATTATTCCTTCGATGATTTATTATGGATTGCAAATATTAAGTCCAGCAATCTTTTTACCAGCTACATTAATAATATGTTCTATAATATCAATTGCTACGGGAAGTTCTTGGACAACCAGTGCAACTGTTGGTATTGCTCTAATAGGTGTTGGAGGTGCTTTAGGATTCGATTTAGGAATGGTTGCTGGGGCAGTTATTTCTGGAGCTTATTTTGGTGATAAATTATCACCAATGTCTGACACTACTAACCTTGCTCCTGCTATGGCTGGAACCGATTTGTTTACGCATATTAGGTACATGGCTTTGACCACAATACCTACTTATATCATCACTCTTATTCTTTTTATAGTTCTTGGTTTATCAGTCGATATTCATGGAGACGTAAATATAGCCAAACTGCTTACAGATATTGAGGCTTCTTTTACAATCTCTCCATGGCTTTTTGCAGTACCGGTAATTGTTATTGGTTTAATTATCAAAAAAACAGAACCATTGATTGCATTATTAATAGGTACATTATTAGCCGGCGTTTTTGCAGTAATCTTCCAACCGCATATTATAAATCAAATTGCAGGTGTCCAAACTATGAGCGTACAATCTGCATATAAAGGTGTTATGGATGCAATTACTGGGGATATTACTATTGCAACTGAAAACAAAACACTAGCATCACTTTTCACTTCTGGTGGAATGCAAAAAATGCTTGGGACGATTTGGCTAATTCTTTGTGCAATGGTTTTTGGTGGAATAATGGACGCTATAGGTGCGCTTTCTAGAATAAGTCAAGCTTTACTTAAACTTGCTCATACGACTTTTGGTTTATTTGCTGCTACGGTAGGAAGCTGTTTAGCGCTAAACATAACTGCTTCTGATCAATATTTAGCTATTGTAGTTCCAGGTAAAATGTTTGCAAAAGCATACAAAGATAAAGGACTTGCACCCGAAAACTTAAGTAGAACTTTAGAGGATGCAGGTACAGTATCATCTGTTTTAATACCATGGAATACTTGTGGAGCTTATCATGCGGGTACTTTAGGAGTTTCTACGTTTGAATATTTACCATATGCTTTCTTTAATATTATTAGTCCATTCATGACGCTACTATTCGCAGCTTTTAATATTAAAATTAGACAGCTAGTTACTGAAGCTAAAATTTAGGTCGAATAAAATTTATTTTTTTTGATGAGTACCATTTCTTTTAAAAGACTTGGTACTTTTTTGTGTTATAGCAAAAAACTATAAGTTCATAAAATCTTATAATCAAAATCAATAATTATAACGTATCTTTATTGTAAATTTGTAATAGAAATTTATAAACTAAAAATTCAATATATGGAACATTCAAACGAACTTGGTAAATGTCCTTTCAACCATAAAGAAGATACTTCGAGAACAGTAAGCACTAATCAATATTGGTGGCCAAAATCTTTAAATCTAAATATTCTTAGCCAGCATGATTCTAAAACAAGTCCAATGGATAGCGATTTTGATTATGCAGCAGAGTTTAACAAATTAGATTTAGAAGCATTAAAAACTGATTTAAAAAATCTGATGACTGAAAGTCAAGATTGGTGGCCTGCAGATTGGGGACACTATGGTGGTTTAATGATTCGTTTAGCGTGGCACTCTGCCGGTACCTACAGAATCTCAGATGGTCGTGGAGGAAGTAATACAGGTAACCAAAGATTTGCACCTTTAAACAGCTGGCCTGATAACGGAAATTTAGACAAAGCACGTAGACTTTTATGGCCGTTGAAGAAAAAGTACGGTAATAAAATTTCATGGGCTGATTTAATGGTATTAGCAGGAAATATGGCTTACGAATCAATGGGATTCAAAACTTTCGGTTTTGCTGGTGGACGTAAAGACATTTGGCATCCTGAAACTGACGTTTATTGGGGAGCTGAGAAAGAATGGTTAGCTAAATCAGGTAGTGAAGGAAGTAGATATTCTGGAGAGCGTGATTTAGAAAATCCGTTAGCTGCTGTTATGATGGGTTTAGTATACGTTAATCCAGAAGGCGTTGACGGAATTCCTGATCCTTTAAAAACGGCTCGCGACGTTCGTATTACATTCAAAAGAATGGCAATGAATGATGAAGAAACAGTTGCTTTAACTGCAGGTGGACACACAGTAGGAAAAGCACATGGAAATGGTGATGCAACAATATTGAGTAAAGAGCCAGAAGCAAGTGAAATTGAGACCCAAGGATTTGGTTGGATTAATCCAACAAACAATGGTAATGGAGCTGACACTGTAACAAGTGGTTTAGAAGGTTCTTGGACCACAAATCCAACACGATGGGATAACGAATATTTCTATCTTTTATTTACATACGATTGGGAATTGAAGAAAAGCCCAGCTGGAGCTTGGCAGTGGGAACCTATAAACATTAAAGAAGAGGACAAGCCAGTTGACGCCTTTGATCCTACGAGAAGAAATAATCCAATTATGACTGATGCCGATATGGCGATGAAAATGGATCCTAATTATAGAGAAATTTCAGAGCGTTTCTACAAAGACCCAGCTTACTTTGAAGATGTATTTGCTCGCGCTTGGTTCAAATTAACACACAGAGATTTAGGTCCTAAAAATCGTTATTTAGGTGCTGATGTTCCAGAAGAAGTATTGATTTGGCAAGACCCAATTCCAACAGTTGATTATATATTAAGTGATGGTGAAATTGAGGAAATCAAAACAATTATCCTAAATAGCGGATTGACTCGTACAGAATTGATTAATACAGCATGGGATAGCGCAAGAACTTTTAGAGGTTCTGATTATAGAGGTGGCGCTAATGGAGCAAGAATTCAATTAGCTCCCCAAAAAGATTGGATAGCAAATGAACCGGCTCGTCTTGAAAAAGTATTAATGACACTTACTAAAATTCAAAGTGGATTAAGTAAGAAAGTTTCAATTGCTGATTTAATTGTTATTGGTGGAAACGCTGCTATCGAAAAAGCAATTCAAGAAGCAGGATCTAATGTTAAAGTTCCGTTTCATGCTGGAAGAGGCGATGCAACACAAGAAATGACAGATTCAGAATCTTTTGATGATCTAGAACCAACAGCAGATGGTTTTAGAAACTTTACAAAAAAAGAATATACTGTAAAACCAGAAGAGTTACTACTAGATAGAGCACAATTGCTAGGATTAACTGCTCCAGAAATGACAGTTTTAATTGGTGGTATGAGAGTTCTGGGAACGAACTATGCTGGATCAAAAGAAGGAGTATTTACAACTAATGAGGGAGTTTTAACAAACGACTACTTTGTAAATTTAACGGATATGAATTTCAGTTGGAAACCAGTTTCTGAAAACTTATACAATATAGTTGATAGAAAATCTGGTGTAACAAAATTTACTGCAACTCGTGTGGATTTAGTATTTGGTTCCAATTCAATCCTTAGAGCTTACGCAGAAGTTTATGCGCAAGATGATAATAAAGAAAAATTCATCAAAGATTTCGTGAAAGCGTGGTCGAAAGTTATGCATATGGATCGATTTGATTTAAATTAAAAGTGAAACTATTATTAATTCAATTTTATAAAATCCACCAGTAATAGGTGGATTTTTTTATGCTATAACTTCTTATAAATTAGCCACATAAGGTCAATGTGGTGTTGCAGCATTGAAAATTATTTGTCATAACTTTTACTTATAATTTGATAGGAAAATACCATAAAATTAATCGATTAGATTGTCATTTTTTAGTACTTTTGCAAAGAGAAAAACAATAATAATTTTAAATAAAATAATATGTCTTTAGTAGGAAAAAAATTCCCAAGTATTGCAGTTGATGCCATTTCAGAAATGGGAGATAATATGAAAATCAATATCTTCGAAGAAGCTACAAAAAACAACAAAAAAGTACTTTTGTTTTGGTACCCAAAAGATTTTACTTTTGTTTGCCCAACTGAATTACACGCTTTTCAAGCTGCACTACCTGAATTTGAAAAAAGAAATACAATTGTAATTGGAGCATCTTGCGATACTAACGAAGTTCACTTTGCTTGGTTAAATACAGCAAAAAATAATGGTGGAATTGAAGGTGTAACGTACCCAATTCTTGCTGACACTAATAGAAACTTATCTAACATTTTAGGAATTCTTGATATTGATTCAACAGAGTATTCTGAAGAAACTGATTCAGTAATTATCGAAGGTTCTAATGTAACTTTTAGAGCTACGTACCTAATCGATGAGACTGGAAAAATCTTTCATGAAAGTGTAAACGATATGCCATTGGGTCGTAACGTAAACGAGTACTTACGTATGGTTGATGCTTACACACACATCCAAGAAAAAGGAGAAGTTTGTCCTGCTAACTGGGAAGCTGGAAAGGAAGCAATGAGTGCTGATAGAGAAAGTACAGCTGAATACTTAAGCTTAAACTAATAATAAATATTTCAATGGCAGTTATCAATTTTGATATTGCCATTGCTATTTTGAAATCTAAATTAAATTTAAAAAGAAATATATGTTAGTCGAATTAACCGAAGATACTTTACAAGATTTAATCTCAAAAAATGAGAAGGTAGTTGTTCAATTTTCAGCATCATGGTGCGGAAACTGTAAAATTATGAAACCGAAGTTTAAAAAATTAGCGACTGAAAATGAAGCTATTACTTTTGCACTTGTTGACGCTGAAAACTTCCCTGAATCTAGAAAATTAGCTAATGTAAGCAACTTGCCTACTTTTGCCACTTTTGTAAATGGAAAACTAGTAAACGAAACGCAAACAAATAAACAAGAAGTACTGATTGATTTAGTTAAAGAAATTGTATAATTAGTCTGAACTTTTTGAATTTAAAATAGTAAAAAAATACACCTATGAAATTACCCGTAATAAAGCATTTAACGCAATTTATAGAGGAGAACGACGAAGATTACATTATTGAAACAATCGAAGTTCTTGAAGCAATGACTGAAATTTCTTCTTTGAAAGATGAAGAGCTAGATGTCATAGGTGAATTAATTTCTAATATGTACGGTGCGCTAGAAGTGAATAAACTAGTGAAATCTGGAACAGACAAAAAAGAAGCATTAAATACTTTTATGAAACGTGTTTTAGGTTCAATCGACAAATAAATTTCCAAAAATAGATTACAAATGAAAAACGCACTCGTTACCGAGTGCGTTTTTTTTATTTAAAAAATGCAGTTTTCTCACCTTAAAATGTTTAACCTGTAAGGTAAATAGACAAACTTTATAACATCAATTGCGCACAAAATCTTAAATAATTTTCATACTTTTGAGCCTCACAAAAAAACAAACATCATGGCTTCAATAACATTAGGAGGAAATCCAATTCACACATCAGGAAAATTACCAGCTGTAGGTACAAAAATGACTGATTTTAAATTAATTAACACTGATCTTTCCGTTGTATCACTTAGTGATTATGCTGGTAAAAATTTAGTTTTAAATATATTTCCTAGTGTTGATACTGGAACATGTGCTGCATCAGTTAGAAAATTTAATGAAAATGCTGCTACTTTAGAAAACACAAAAGTGCTGTGTATTTCAAGAGATTTACCTTTCGCTCAAAAACGTTTTTGTGGTGCTGAAGGACTTGAAAACGTGATCAATTTATCTGATTTTCAAAACGGTGATTTCGGTAAAAATAATGGTTTAGAAATGACAGATGGACCTTTAGCAGGTTTGCATTCTCGTGCTATCATTGTTATTGACGCTACCGGAACAATTGTTTATACAGAACAAGTTCCTGAAATTGCTGACGAACCTAATTACGACGCTGCATTAGCAGTACTATAATGTATCTCTGATGGAATTTCAAAAAGACAATACATTCATAACTGGCCGAATCAAAAGCATGACATATGCATTTCAAGGAGCTAAAAAACTGATTACAACTGAACATAGTATTATGGTTCAGTTCTCTTTAGGAATAATAATGACAATTGCTGGCTTCTATTTTGGAATTTCCAAAATAGAGTGGCTTTGTCAAACTTTTGCTATTGGTTTAGTTTTAAGTGTTGAAGGATTAAATACTGCTATTGAAAAAATAGCAGACTTTATCCATCCTGGTTATCATGAAAAAATTGGATTTATAAAGGATATTGCAGCTGGAGCGGTATTTTTTGCAGCAATGACTGCAATCGCAATTGGTTTAATTATATATGTACCTTTATTTTTATAGGTATTTTACAAGCAAGAATGGCAAAAACAACAAAAACAGCTCCCCAGAATAAGAAAACCGACACTAAGAAAGAGACTAAAATTCCGGTACAGTTAACGAAACAGCATAAAGTTGTCTTTGGTTCGCTATTGGTATTATTCTCGATTGCATTATTATTTGCCTTTATTTCTTTTTTCATTTATGGTCAGCAAGATCAAAGCGCTGTACAGCAATTAGGTGATCGTTCTGAAGTCGTTGAAAACTGGTTGGGTAAATTCGGTGCGTATTTAGCTGACCTACTTATTTATAGAGGTTTTGGACTTGCTGCATTTATCTTTGTAAGACTATTTTTTCTTACTGGTATTTACATGGTTTTAGGAATTACCGTAAGAAAGTTAAAAAACATCTGGTTTTGGGACTTGTTTGTCATTATTATTTTGTCTGTTTTATTTGGATTTTTTGCAACATCTGCACCTGAGTTAGGTGGAGTAATAGGTTATGAATTAAATTTATTCCTGCAGGATTATCTTGGAAAAACCGGAACATTATTAGTTTTATTATTTGGACTGATAATTTACATTATTTTCAAAATGAAATTATCTCCTGAAAGTATTCAATCTTTTTTTAGCGATACTAAGAAAGATTTAAAAGCCATGTCTATTCCAAATCCGTTAAACAGTAATAAAGAAGCTTATAATTTAGAAGAGTTTGCAGTTCCTGATGAAGAACTTGATACCATTCACTTGAAAAAGAAAGGTTCACAATTTGAAATCAATAAAGAAGCATTAAAACCTACAATAGGCCATCCATCAAATATAAATAGAGATCCAGTTGTAAAACCAATTGCAATGGAAATCACTCCTCCTCCATTCAATGAAGTGATCCCTTCTGCAGATGAATCATTTGTAATCGAAACAGCTCCTGAAGAAGATATTATTGAAGAAAATCTAGCATCAAGATTAGTAGCTGATTTTGGTTTATTTGATCCTACTTTGGATTTATCCAATTATAAATTCCCAACAATCGACTTGTTGAAAGAATATTCTACTGGCGGAATTACAATCAACCAAGAAGAGTTAGAAGAGAACAAAAATAGAATTGTAGATACGCTTCGTAATTATAAAATTGAAATTGCTCAAATCAAAGCAACTGTTGGACCATCGGTTACTTTATACGAAATTGTACCAGAAGCGGGAATCCGAATTTCGAAAATTAAAAGCTTAGAAGATGATATTGCATTGTCACTATCTGCTTTAGGAATTCGTATCATCGCTCCTATTCCTGGTAAAGGAACTATTGGAATCGAGGTTCCTAATAAGAATCCAACGATGGTTTCTATGAAAAGTGTTATTGGCTCAGCCAAATTTCAAGAAGCGGAAATGGAACTACCAATAGCGCTTGGAAAAACAATTTCAAATGAAACATTTGTTGTGGATTTAGCTAAAATGCCCCACTTATTAATGGCTGGAGCAACTGGACAAGGAAAATCTGTTGGTTTAAATGCTGTTTTAACATCTCTGCTATACAAAAAACACCCTGCCGAAGTAAAATTTGTTTTAGTAGATCCTAAAAAAGTAGAATTAACACTTTTTAATAAAATTGAAAGACATTACTTAGCGAAACTGCCAGACATGGACGATGCCATTATTACAGATAACGCTAAAGTAGTCAATACATTAAACTCTCTTTGTGTTGAAATGGACAACCGTTATTCTCTACTGAAAGATGCAATGGTTCGAAATATAAAAGAGTACAATGATAAATTTAAGGCTAGAAAGCTAAATCCTGAAAATGGACACCGTTTTCTTCCATACATCGTACTGGTCGTTGATGAGTTTGCCGATTTGATTATGACTGCAGGTAAAGAAGTTGAAGTTCCTATTGCTAGGTTAGCACAATTAGCCAGAGCCATCGGAATTCACTTGATTATTGCGACGCAAAGACCATCTGTGAATGTAATCACTGGTTTGATAAAAGCCAACTTCCCTGCAAGAATAGCTTTTCGAGTTACCTCTAAAATAGATTCGCGAACAATTCTTGATACTCAAGGTGCAGATCAATTAATAGGTCGTGGTGATATGCTTTACACAAATGGAAATGACGTGGTGCGTGTACAATGTGCCTTCATTGACACACCAGAAGTTGAAAAAATAACAGAATTTATTGGTTCACAAAAAGCATATGCAACCGCATACTTACTTCCAGAATTTGTAGGTGAGGAAAGTGGCATTAATCTTGATATGGATATTGCGGACAGAGACACTTTATTTAGAGAAGCGGCGGAAATTATTGTAAATGCACAGCAAGGTTCCGCTTCATTACTACAGAGAAAACTGAAATTAGGTTACAACAGAGCAGGTAGATTAATTGACCAACTCGAAGCTGCTGGAATTGTTGGCCCTTTTGAAGGAAGTAAAGCACGTAGTGTAAATATTCTAGATATGAGTTCTCTTGATCAATTTTTCAACAATGAACAAAATAAATAATACAATGAAAGCAATGATTCAAGATTCTAAAAAAAGTCAAATAAAAAGCGTGGGTAAAAAATTTCTTTTTATAGCGGCTTTATTTCTTTTTGGTTTTTCGACACAAGCACAAGATAAAAAAGCAAAAGATTTACTTGACCAAGTAACTTCTAAGGTAAAGAGCTACGATAATATTACAATCGATTTTAAATACTCTCTAAATAATTCTAAAGAAAATATCAATCAGGATAGTAAAGGAAATGTAACCATGAAAGGAAATCAATATGTTTTGAATTTCATGGGTGTAACCAAAATTTTTGATGGTAAAAAGACATATACTATTGTTCCAGAAGACGAAGAAGTGACTGTTTCTACCTTCAACGAAAAGGACGATAGCGCAATTACACCATCTAAAATGTTGACTTTTTTCAATAGCGGTTATAGATATAATATGGATATAATTCAAAATGTGAAAGGGAGAAAGATTCAGTATATCAAATTAGTTTCTACAAATCCAAAAGATCAAAGAAAAGAAGTTTTACTAGGTATTGATGTACAAACAAAACACATTTACAATTTGATTGAAGTAGGAAAAAAAGGTACAAAAACTACATTAACGGTTAATTCTTTCAAAACCAACCAACCTTTGTCAAAAAATCAATTTACATTTGCGGGAAGTAAATATCCAAATTACTACATAAACAAATTAGATTAATGCACTAGGTGAAAATTCTTGACAAATACTTATTAAAAACCTTCTTGACTACATTTACAACTGTATTTGTAATCCTATTTTTTATATTTATACTTCAAACAGTTTGGTTATTTATAGCTGAATTAGCTGGGAAAGATTTAGATCTAGTAATGATCATAAAATTCCTGGCTTTTTCTATGCCTAGAATTGTGCCCTTAGTCCTTCCACTCTCCATTCTATTAGCTTCGATTATGACTTTTGGTAATCTAGCGGAAAACTATGAGTTTGCTGCGATGAAATCTTCTGGTATTTCGCTACAACGAGCTATGAGAAGCTTGACTGTATTTATCGTTCTTTTAAGTATCGTGGCCTTTTTCTTTGCAAATAATGTCATCCCATTTGCTGAATACAAGTTTATTAATTTTCGAAAAAACATTGCGCAACTCAAGCCAGCTTTAGCAATAGCCGAAGGTCAGTTTAACGATGTTGGTTTTTACAATATTAAAGTTAATAAGAAAAGTGGACCAGAGGGAAATACACTTACTGGAATTACTATCCATAAAAAATCTCAAACAGGTGACGGAAGTAAAACCGTTATCAAAGCTAAAAACGGAGAATTAATCAGTAGCGAAAAATCAAGCATTTTACAACTAGTTCTTAATGATGGCTATTACTACGAAGATATTGTTCCTAAAAAATATGAGGATCGCAATAAAATGCCGTTTGCAAAAAGCTCTTTTAAAAAACAGATTATTAATATTGACTTATCAGAACTTAATAAAGTTGATGTCGATCAAGAAGCTGTAGCCAATACAAATACAATGCTTAATGTTAATGAATTGAACTATACTTTAGATTCATTGAATAAAAACATCAAAACTGATATTCTTGCATTCTCTGAAAATAGCAATAGTAAAATTGTATTTCCACTTAATAATAAATTAACAGCCACGAAGAAAAACAAACCAATTTCAAATGATATCTTATCAGTCTTTAGTAAAGCGGAACAAGTAGATATTTTAAAAATGGCAAGTAGTAACATTGCAAATTCTATTTATTCCATTGACGCTTCAAATAGTGAGTTTTTCAATAAACGTAAAAATATCAACAATCACTTATTGGCACTTTACGATAAATTTGTAATTGTTTTTGCATGCTTTCTAATGTTTTTTATTGGTGCGCCACTAGGAGCAATAATTAGAAAAGGTGGTCTAGGACTTCCTATCGTATTTGCAATTTTGATATTCATTACTTTTCACTTTATAAATACTTTTGGAAAACGATTAGCGCAAGAAAACGGAATGACTCCTTTTATGGGAGCTTGGTTATCATCTTTCATCTTGACACCTCTCGCGGTTCTATTGACGTACAGAGCCACAAATGATATCGGATTAATTAATATCGATGTCATCCTTGCTCCTTTCCAAAAATTAATTAAAAAAATATTTCCAACACAAAACTAATACCTACAATGGACTTAAATAAAATACAGCTTAACACAATTGAAGAAGCGATTGAAGATATCCGTCAAGGAAAAATAATAATTGTTGTTGATGATGAAGATCGTGAGAACGAAGGCGATTTTTTGGCTGCAGCCGAAAAGGTAACTCCAGAAATGATCAATTTTATGGCAACTCATGGACGTGGATTAATCTGTGCTCCTTTAACAGAAAGTCGCTGTAAAGAGCTAGGATTACATGTAATGGTTACGAATAATACTGATCCAATGGAAACTGCATTCACAGTATCTGTCGATTTGAGAGGAAATGGCGTTACTACAGGAATTTCAGCTGCTGATAGAGCCAAAACAGTTCTTGCGTTAGTAAATTCCGAAACCAAACCTCACGATTTAGCGAGACCTGGACATATTTTCCCATTGATAGCAAAACAAGGTGGTGTTTTAAGACGAACTGGTCACACAGAGGCAGCTATTGACTTCGCTCGTTTAGCGGGGTTTAAATCAGCAGGAGTGATTGTTGAAATCATGAATGAAGATGGTACTATGGCTCGGTTACCACAATTAGTTGATGTCGCTAAAAAGTTCAACTTAAAACTAGTTTCTATAGAAGATCTTGTTGCTTATAGAATGCAACATGACAGTTTGATCGTTAAAAAAGAGGATTTCGAAATAAAAACTCGCTTTGGAGATTTTAGATTGAGAGCGTACCAGCAAACTACCAATAAGCAAATTCATATTGCTTTGACAAAAGGTACTTGGAATGCTGGAGAATCAATTCTAACAAGAATAAACTCTTCGCAAGTAAATAACGATATATTGGGAACTTTGACTAACAACGGCGACCAACAGCTAGATGATATGTTCAAAATAATAAACGAGCATGGAAAAGGCGCAGTTATCTTTATTAATCAAGATATGCAGGCGGTTAATTTGCTAAATAGAATCACAGAATTAAAAGAATTACAGAGCACCGGACATATGAAAGCACCAAAAATTAAAATCGATAATAAAGATTTTGGTATTGGAGCGCAAATTCTACATGATATTGATATTTCTAAAATCAGATTAGTTTCAAATACGGAACAAGAAAAGCGTGTTGGAATGATTGGTTACGGCCTTGAAATCACAGAATACGTCGCTTATTAGAACATTTTAGTTTTATTTTAAAAATATTTATAAAGCTAAAATGAAGGAAATGAAACAATTAAAAAATAGTTCTGCAAACAGTTGAAATTTTTATTCAAATTGTTTTTGTAAATCGAAAAAGGTGCTTATATTTGCACTCGCAATCAGATAATGAAAGCGATAGACTGGAGAAATGGCAGAGCGGTCGAATGCGGCAGTCTTGAAAACTGTTGACTGTAACAGGTCCGGGGGTTCGAATCCCTCTTTCTCCGCTTAATTAAAACCCTAGCAACTGTTAATCAGTAAGTTAGGGTTTTTTATTTTGATAATGTCCCCACATTACCCCCACAATCAAGCTGTTTTGACGGGACAAAACCCGAAAAAATTAAGCTTTGGCTTTCACACGGTCAGGCCGATTACATAAAATCACTTCCATTACACCATTCTCAAGAAATCGTTTCGGAAAACGAAAAAGAGTGTATTATCGAACTATTCTTGAGCCCAACCTACGATTTTATAATGGAATTACTCTCCATGGGTCAAGAGGTAAAAGTTTTGGAGCCGGTTAGTCTCAAAAATAAAATGATTGAAATGCTCGAGGCAACATTAAAACGATATATATAACATCGGTTGATTTCCCTGGTAATATGATCAATGCAAAAATCTAGCCCTTAAGGATATATAGTTTAGATAAACAAGTTTTTACAATACGTCAAATGCAAATGATCAAAACATAAAATTCATTGGAACTTTTAAAACTCTTTACACATCATTAATTCAATATCACTAAAAGTGGGTATAGGAAATTAAGAAAAATAGGTGCTATTTTACGTTTTATGAAACAAATTGCGCCAAACAGAATCAATTGCTATCAAGACATAAATAGAATATTCCCATTTAAAAATACCAAAATGCGGAAAACCGTAAAGTAATTCCTTTTAAAAATTTTATTTTTGAAAATGTATCATTTTCAACATTTCCACAGAGGTACTTATTATGGATCCAGCTGTTCATAAATTAAAATAGTTATTCTTATAAAAACGTATAAATTTACATTGAACTAAAAGATACTTACTGATAATATAAGTTGATGCTTTTATCACATATATTCCAGTAAAAAATATATTTATTAATTACTTGTAAGCGAGTAAATTTAAGATTTAAACAAGTTTTTTTGGAGATAAAAAGATCTTCTCTAAACTAAAATCTCCTTTATGAAACTGCTTTCAAAATTGAATCACGGAAAATAAAATAATTTTATTTAATGAATTTTACACCAGGCCAACGCATCACCACTCGTGATGAAGATTTTATAATAAACGATAGTACAGAAAATAATGGTAATTGGATACTAAAAGTAGAAGGTATTTCTGAACTAGTAAAAGGGAAACGATTTATTTTCGATACTAATATTGATAAAAACATACGCGTACTAGATCCAAGTAAGACTAAATTAGTTGCCGATATTGATTATGGATACCGTAAGACAAAACTGTTTGTAGAAAACCAAATTCGCAATTCCTCTGTTTACAGTAAGCAAATTACAATTGCGCACAAGGCAGCTTTTAACCTAGCGGAATATCAATTAGAACCAACCTTGAAAGCTTTTGATTTACCAAGACCTAGATTATTAATTGCTGATGGTGTAGGTTTAGGTAAAACAGTTGAAGTAGGTATTTTTCTGGCAGAAATGATTAAGCGTGGTAAAGGAAAACGAATTATGGTATTGGCGCTTAAATCTATTTTAGCGCAATTTCAACAAGAAATTTGGAACCGTTTTGCTATCCCTTTAGTACGATTGGATTCGGACGGAATTTCTAAAATTAAATCAGATCTCCCTGCCAATAAAAATCCTTTTGATTATTATGACAAGACTATTGTATCTATTGACACTTTAAAAAATAATGCCAAGTTTCAGCATTATATAGAAAAAACGAAATGGGATATTATTGTTATTGATGAATGCCATACCGTTTCTAATTCTGGATCCCTTCGCGGTAGCTTAGCGCAACTGCTTAGTACCAAATGTGAATCCCTTATTTTAACCTCCGCTACGCCGCACAATGGTAAAAAACAAAACTTTGCCAATCTTATCAATATGATTGAACCATTGGCCATTAAGGATGAACAAAATTATTTTAAAGAAGATATTGAACCGTACTATGTTCGAAGATTTAAAAACGATATCGCCGATGAAGTGGTCCGTTCAAATTTCCAGGAACGAGAGATTCGATCTATTCATGCAGACTTGTCTGATGCAGAAAATGATTTCTTATTTATTCAGCAAAAAATTAAATTCACCGCTTTAGGAGGACTAAACACGGAGGATTTAACAGAAGATCTCTTTGGTAAAAAAACAAAAAAGGGTAAAAAGAAAGATTTGCTTTTTGCCATCGGTCTTTTTAAGTCCTATATGTCATCTCCGGAGGCGGCCTTGAGTACAATAAAGAACCGTATTCAAAAAGTAAAAGATATTGAAGTACGGGAAGAAATAGTAGAACAAAATTTAGACGTATTAGAAAATCTTAAAGAGCAATTAGAAACCATTATTAGCTTACGACTAGATACAAAATATACCGCTTTCCGTGATGAATTAATTAAATTGAAATGGAATGGTAGAAAAAATGATTTTCGAATTGTGGTCTTTGCAGAGCGTATTGAGACACTAAAATCATTGCGTCATAAGCTAAAAGAAGATTTTAAATTGGATAACGAAGTTATTGCTGATTTTCATGGCTCGTTAACAGATATGGAGCAACAGCGCATTATTGAAGATTTTGGTAAGGCTGATTCTAATTATCGTATTTTACTAACTTCTGATGCAGGTTCACAAGGGGTTAACTTACACTATTTTTGTAATCACATGTTCAATTACGACATTCCTTGGTCGTTGATAACATTAGAACAAAGAAATGGGCGTATTGATCGTTACGGCCAAACCAAAACCCCATACATCCATTACATCATTGCAAAATCTGACCTTGAGGGACTGAAAGATGATTTACATATCGTTAATAAACTAAAAGAAAAAGAAGAGACGGTTTATCAATCCTTGGGAGATGCTGCTTCTGTCTACAAACTTTATGATGCTACTTCCGAGGAAAGTTTGGTTATAAAAACTATTGCTACCGGAAATATTAATTTATTAGACAATCCAGCGGTTCAGGAATTAACAGACGATTTATTTGATGCCTTGTTTAGCGATGCTACAACAAAGTTGCAAGTTGCGCAGCCTGTTGCCGAAATGAATTCCTTGTTTGAAAATGATAAGTCTTATTATTCTGCCCTTATAGAACAACTGAAAACCGATAAATATTTAAAGTTTGATGATGCTATCTTTGAAGGTAATTTATTAGAAGTAAAAAATACTAAAGAGCTCAATCGAATTCTATATGATTTGCCTGCCGAAGCAAAACCAGTAAAAAAAGAAGGAATATACCAACTATCTCTGGATAAAGACGACGTACAAAAATCTATTGAAGAAGCTCGAAAGAAAAAAGGCGAATGGGCAAAGTTTCAGATGCTATATGAACTGCATCCTGTGATCAAATATTTAATGACACAATTGGAAGCCTCTGTAGATAAAGATGTGGCATTAGTAGCCAAATTGTCTCAAATTGCTCCAAACACCGCTTTTTTCCTGATTCAAGGCATCGTGGCCAACAATCTGGGGCAGTCTATTTTGTCTGACTTTTTTGTGATCCCAATGTTGATGAACGGTGGTTTGCAAGGCAGACCCATCGCTTTTGAAGATTTTGTAAAAGAATACCAATTAATCGATAATCAATACACTCTAGAAATTCCAGACTCGGAATTGGTTCTATTACAAACCATTCTACCACAAGCTATTGATTTTGCACATCAGCTTCACATGGATCAAGAGCAACAAAAGCTCCAATTGGACATGGAGAAAAAAATGGCTGTTTATGAAGAAAAACTCAAGAACTGGAAACATAGTAAAGAGCATCAAATACAATTGGAGTTTGCAGATGCTGTAGAAACAGGTTTTATTAAGAAAAGAAAGAAGGACAAAGAATATCAAATGGAAACTATTCTCAATAATTCTAGTCAATATTTTAAAGATTTGACCAGCTTAAATGGAGATCCATTTTTAAAAGTAGTAGCCGTTTTTTACAACAACTAAAAAAAATACAAATGATTCATTTCATTAACAATATAGGCGATTATTTTACTGCCAATTATTTTGACGACAACTTTAGCAAAAAAGTAGTTGACAAATCAGGTTTTAGCGTTGAGGCAATCAAAGAGTTTAATAAAACAATTGGCCAACTAAAACCGGAATATTTTAAACTTAAACAAAGGTTTATAGAAAATCACTTGCGAACTAAAGATAAGATCAACTTGTCTCATGAGTTTCATACTAAAGTATTAAATGCTTTAAAATATGACGCAACGAAAGATAAGTACAAAAAACCTTTTTACATAAATGAAAAATCATTCATACCAGTCCGCCATATTCTCTACAGTGGTGAGAAGCCACATTTAATGGTAATGGAAATGCATGCTATGATTAAAACGGCTGATGAAGAACCAGACGGTCTTTTTGAACAATCATATAATATAAATAGCGACGTAGAGGATAAATTTTCAAAAGAACAAAAATACCATCGTGCACAATGGGCAGATATTTTTTCGGTGCCTGATGGTACCAGTATTTCTCCAATGATTATCAACGAAGCAATAAATCAATTGTTCTTGATGCCCGAGAATAATCGACCAAAATATATCCTACTTTGCGCTGGTAATCAATATTTTTTATTAGAATCTGAAAAATGGTTTAGAGGGTCTTACTTGCAATTAGATCTAGAAGCCTTATTTGATGATGCAGCGATAAACAAAGATTATTATACTGTTTTCTACCTCTTGCTAGGCAAAAGCCTGCTCGCTCCTACTGCCGATATGGTTTTTATGGAGCAACTAGAAGAAGATGCACACAAAGCCGCTTACGAAGTTACCCAAGATTTAAAAGAAGGTGTGATTCATGCTGTTGAATGCTTGGCAAATGAGGTCGTATATGCGTGGACAGCGCAAGGACTAAAACAGGAAGATATAGATGCTACCAAATTGAAAGACGACTGCCTGAACATGGTCTATCGTTTGTTATTCTTGTTTTATGCTGAATCTAGAGAAGATTTGGATATTTTACCCGCCAACGACGAAGTTTATGAGCACGGATATTCATTAGAAATGTTGCGTGATTTAGAACAAGTACCTTTGGTTACCGAATCTAGTCTTAATGGCTATTTCTTTCATCAATCACTTTTTCAATTGTTTGATTTGTTGAACCGTGGTTACAGAGAGCATGACGGCGTTAACAAGAGTTTTAAAATTAGACATTTGGACTCTCCTATGTTTGCTCCCGAAAACTTGCATTACCTCAATCAAGTTAAAATTAGAAATAAGGTTTGGCAAGACGTAATTTGTCAATTATCGCTTTCTAAAAAGCAAAATAAAAAAAATCGTGGGCGCATATCCTATGCTAATCTAGGCATCAACCAGTTAGGCTCTGTCTATGAAAGTTTATTGGCTTTCCGTGGCTTTTTGGCCGAAACGGATTATATCGAAGTGCACCGAAAAAGAAAGAAAAACGAAAATTCAGATCAAGTGGTGCGCACCGATGGCTCTTTTTTGGTACCTCGATTCCGTTTAGACGATTTTGATCATAACGAGGTTTTCCATACCGAAAAAGCAGATGCTTCCGAAGAGTTAAAGGTGATCCCCAAAGGCACTTTTATTTACCGTTTGAGTGGTCGTGACCGCCAAAAATCGGCCTCGTATTATACGCCAGAGGTACTTACCCAAACAACGGTAAAATACACACTCAAACCCATTTTGGAACGTTTAGATAAAGGCGAAATGAAAGCCTTGGACTTGCTAGATCTAAAAATTCTAGAGCCAGCCATGGGAGCAGCAGCTTTTCATAATGAGGTAATAAATCAATTGGCAAAAGCCTACCTTACCTACCGCCAGCAGGCGTTAAAAAAACAGGTTGATCCCAATAAATACCAAGAAGAATTACAGAAAATAAAAGCATACATCGCACTAAACAATGTGTATGGAGTCGATCTTAACCCTACTGCGGTAGAATTAGGAAAACTTTCCCTATGGCTTAATGTGATACATAAAGACATGCAAACGCCTTTCTTTGGGTACCGATTAGGGGTAGGAAATGCAGTAGTAGGATCATGGCTCAAGGTGTTTAAATACAAAGAGTTTTCGTTTGAAGCCAAAGGAACCAAAAGTTTTATAAAAAAAGAATGGTGGAACACAGCACCAAAACATTTAAAATTTGGAAAAGAAAAAATACTAAGAGCTACCGACGAAATATACCATTTTTTACTACCAGATCCAGGTATGGCATCTTCTGGAGGGATCAAATTGATTAAAGAATCCTATACAGCCGAAGCCAAACGCGTAACCGAATGGCGAAAAAACTTTTGTGAACCATTACGCAAAGAAGAGTTTGAGCAACTACAAAAAATAGCCAATGCTGTTGATGCCTTATTATTAGAACATTATGAAATTCAAAATAACATTGGTCTCATAACCCGAGCTAATTCTGATTTTTTTGGAAACGAGCAGGAAGCACTCACTATTGATTTTCAATCGTATTCATATGAACAAAAACAGGCTTTTGCCGAAAACAGGCTAAAACCCAATGCACCTTACCATAAGCTAAAACAGCTTATGGATTACTGGTGCAGCCTATGGTTTTGGGATCTGCGTGATGCCAAAGATTTACCAACAAGAGCAGAATGGTATAACGACCTAGTTCAAATTTTGAACATCGATCTCGATGATATCCATTTGGTACAAGCAGCTGATGAAAATGCAGCACGTGATTACCGCAAAGACAAAAGAGCAATCGCCAAGCAATTGATCGATGCCTTAAAGCAATCCTCGTCTTCATTATTTGTAAACGAAAGAGCCATTTTAGTAAGCAAATATGCTGAACAATATAAATTCTTTCATTACGAACTAGAATTTATAGAGGTTTTTCGTGAACGCAATGGTTTTGATATCGCCGTGGGGAACCCACCTTGGTTGAAAGTTACTTTTGAAGAAAAAGGACTAATGTCTGAAGTTTTTCCTGAAATAGAGATACGCAAAACATCAGCGCCACAAGTAAAAAAATTGCAAGCCGCATTCTTAGAGATAGCTAGTCAAAAGAACTCTTATTTTGCTGAAAACATAGAGAATGAAGCCACTGCTGTTTTTCTAAATGCTTACCAAAATTATCCATTATTGAAAGGGCAACAAACCAATTTGTACAAATGTGTATTAGAAAACGGTTTACATTGGATTAATCCTAAAGGATATTTAGGATTAATCCATCCCGAAGGCGTGTATGACGACCCTAATGGTGCTGAATTAAGAAAAGAAATATATCAAAGATTGAAATATCATTTTCAGTTTCAAAACGCATTTAATCTCTTTGCAGAAGTAGCGCATAGAGAAAAATATGGTATTCATATTTATGCTGGAACAAGCGGTAAGGTTCATTTTGATTCTATAAATAATATTTTTCATCCGTCTACTGTTGATGGTTGCTTTATTGATTTAATAAATAATGAGCCTTGTAATGGATTGAAAGTAAAAAATGAATCTACCAAAAATTTTGAATGGAATATAAAAGCGCATCCTTCTAGAAAAGTTTTAATTAACGACGAAGTGCTAAAGACTTTAGCCAAAACTTTTGAAAATACTGACAACTGGCAAGGAGTAAAATTAGTATCAATACACGCCAAAGAAATAGTTACTATTATTCATAAAATTGGTGAATTTTCAACTTCAATATCTGATTTTGATACTAAAATTTCGGAAGGGTGGCACGAAACAAATGATGTAACGGCAGGTTTTATAGAAAGAAATACAAAATACCCAAACATTGCAACATTTGAAATGGTGTATTCAGGACCACATATTTTTGTGGGGAACCCAATGTACAAAACCCCCAGAAGCATTTGTGTAGAAAAAGCTGATTATGACATTATCGATTTTAACAAAATAGATGAGGAGCATACAGCTCGTACAAATTACACTCCATTAAATGTTACTGCTGGCTATGCTTCAACTATCAAAGGATTTCACCAAAAAGATGGTTCGTATGATAATTGGTTAGACTATTACAAAGTAGCTTTTCGAAAAATGCTAAACCAAGCAGGAGAAAGAACTTTGTCAGGAGCAATAATCCCTCCAAATACTACTCATATTTTTGGATTAATATCAGTAACTCTTTTAACTAAAGAATTATTGGTAGAATTTACAGGATTAACGAGTTCTTTAATTTATGATTTTTATATAAAAACTATTGGAACATCAAACTTAACAGATAGTAGAATTCAAGGTTTACCACTTGGAATTTCAGATAAATACAAGCCTGCATTATTCGCTCGTGTTTTACAACTCAATTGTTTAAACAAATATTACAAACCACTTTGGGACGAAAGTTTTCATCAAGCATTCACTCAAGAAGTTTGGTCTATAGAAGACAATCGTTTAAAAGATTTTGACTCGCTTGATCCAACTTGGACTTGGGATACTCCTTTGCGCAATTATTTTGAAAGAAGAATGGCATTGGTAGAAATAGATGTAATTACGGCCATGGCGCTTAACCTTAACCTAGAAGAACTCATCTTGATGTACAATATTCAGTTCCCTGTATTGCAACAGAACGAAGACGATACTTGGTATGACACCAAAGGAAATATTGTTTTTACTTGTAGTAAAGGCCTCGTAGGCGTTGGCCTTGACCGCGGAGAATGGGACAAAATTAAAGAGCTGCCCGCTGGCGAAACGTATAAATACACCATTACCAAATCAGAATTATATAGGGGCGACAAAGTAACTTATTATGCGCCTTTTACTAAGTGCGACCGAGTAGAAGATTACAAAAAAGCTTGGGTACATTTTGAAAACCGTTTTAATCAAGAAAACTGATCCATGAGCCAATTAACCACAAAAGGAATAGTAAAACTAATTGATATTTATACCAAAACCTATACAGATAATCCGTCGATTATGTTATCTGGTTATGGGCAAGAAAACCAAACCGTTGCCGATTACAACGGTCGTCAAATTTTGGAATTGATGCAAAATGCCGATGATGCCCAAAGTGATTGCATCTACATAGAGCTGGATACTACAAACAAGGTGCTTAGCATTGCAAACAATGGTACAGCCTTTAGTCTAGAAGGAATAGAATCTTTGATGTACACAGGACTTTCTAGCAAAAACAAAGTAGAATTTATTGGAAACAAAGGTTTGGGTTTTCGATCTATTCTTAACTGGGTGCATCAGGTAAGTATTCTAACCAAGGAGGTGAGTTTTCGTTTTTCAAAAAATTATTCTGAGCAGTACTACGACAAATTTATAGCTGTAAAAGATGTAGTAAAAGAGCGTATTGAAAAAGAAATTGAAGCGAAGAAACTAGCCGTTGGCGAAAAGCCAGTTGCCGCCTTGGCTTTCCCCGAAATAATACCCGAGCAACTAGGTGATTTTGTTACCAAGGTTGTTTTAGATTGTAAGGAAGAAATGGCTACAATCGATGAACAGATTGCTACTATAAAAGAAGAGACGTTGCTATTTTTACCACATATCAAGAAAATAATAGTGGTTAAGGACGGAATTAATACAGTAGATCTAAACAAAACGCTAGACATTGCTCATGAAATCAATATTAACGAGACAAACTGGAATTGTTATAGATCAACAGAGCAACATTACGATGAAAAAGTAAAATTCAAGTATGCTATAGCCTGGAAAGACAATTGGGAAGTGGAGGGATTTTTTTTCAATTACTTTCCTACTGATGTAACAACAGCCTTACCTTGTATCATTCATGCTACGTTTGACTTGACCAATAATCGAAAAGAAATTAACAATAATGCACAAAATACTTTTATACTTAATGAAATTGTAACTGCTTTAGGAGAAATTGCAGAAAAACATTTAAAAACAAGCCCTACCAATTGGCGTGCATATCAGTTTCTTACTCCAAAACTTCCTACTGGTCGTAAAGTACTGAAAACATTCTATGAGAACGTTATTGCAAAGAGGGAGAGCAATGGATGCTACCCTACGTTAGACGGTAAATATGTGACTAAAGAAGAAGTAGTTTATCATGGTGAAGCCTTTTCTAGATGGGTAGAAGAAAATGATCTAGGGGATTATTTTCCGAATTTGCTGAAAAAGTCTTTTGAAAAAATGAATAATGCTAAACGATATTCTGCTGAAGCATTTTCTGAATTGGTGCAAGAGTTAAACCCATCGCTAAACCTAGAACAAAGAATTGAATTGATAGGAATTTTAGCAATCAACGAAGAGGGTTGTTTTAACGGTTTGCACAGTAACGCACTACAACTACCACTATTGTTAAATACCAAAGGTACTATTGTATCCTCTAACATTAGAGTTTTTACAAAAGATACAGATGATAGCGATTTGGAGTTTCCGGATTATATAAAAGACCACGTTCAATTTATTTCGATAGAATTATACAATAAAATAAGACAAACTTTTAGTAAAGAAATTGCCGGTTTAAAATTTGAAAATGAAAGTGGTGATGCTAGAGCGGTGAAACGTTTTTTGGATCCCATTATCAACATTGGTTTGGATGACATTATTGGAGTTATTCTACAGATTGTTTCTGAAACCAATAAAACTTTAAAGACAGCAACCAATCAGCAGGATATTATTCAGCAAATGGTGCTGTCCTTGTTTTCAATTTTTAAAGATAACCCTAACAGAAGAGGAAATCTATCTTCTATTGAAAAAATCCCGTTGCTCTCTCGTTCTCATGCTGTAAAATATGCAGATGAATTGTATTTTGGAAAAGAATACACAGCAGGAATAGCAACCGAAAAAATATTTGAAGGCATAAAAGATAACAATGACTATTTAGCTAGCAATGAATTCTTTAAAATTAACGGTGAAGAGGAAGTTATCATCAACTTTTTTAAGTGGCTCAACGTCAATCAATATACTAGATTCGAAATAATTCAAAAAAGTTTGGGAAGACATGATCATGACGAATACTCTAACTTTATACTCAAACTACATAAAGGACAAAGCACTAATGTACATAAAAATTATGCTGTAAAGTCCATAAAAAGTTTCGATGCAATATTAAAAAACAAAGCTTTTTCTATAGAAAAACTAATTGCCTGGATTGCTAAAGACGAACAGTTTTTAGAACAACTTCGTTGGACTAGTACCGATCAATTTTATACTACCTACAACACAGTTAGAACAGATATACAACATAAACCATCATACCTTTTATCTCAGATTGTTACTTCTGGAATAACTAGAAACGTAGTGGCCTCTATGCCGATCGCAGGTATAAGTACTTTTAAATCAATAAATACAACGGACACTTTTTTTACAGATTTAAAAATTAAAGAATACATAATTGAGGAAATTATAGACTTGCTTCATATAAAAAACTCATTTAACGATCTTGATCCGGAACAAATCTATCAAGTGTTGCAAAATGACCAAAGCCAATTTGAAGGAAATAGTCAGTCATTTTATAAATTACTCTATGACTACTTTAGAGCCAATGAACAAACCAAACTAGAATCCTATCAACCCGATTTTACAAATATTGAATACTATTGTAGAAAAGGAGGAGTTGGTAAAGAGTATAGTTTAATTCCTGCTAGTAACGTTTACTATTCCGATAACAAACTGCTTCCTCAAAAAATACTAGACAACTATTGGTTTATCAATTTGCCTAAACGAACGGGTGAAAATAGAATAGCTAAGTTTTTTGGTGTAAACTTAATTAAAGATATTGTTGCCGACATTGAATTTAATGTGGGTAAAGACCATGAGGTTACTAATGAGTTAAATGATTACATTAATCGCCTTAAACCTTACTGGTTAAGTTATCGATTAGAAGCATTGAACAAAGACGCTAAAACAGATACGGCTCGAAATCTTAAAGAACTAAAAATCAAAGTTGTTAAAGAAGCTACTTATACTTTATCTGATGGGCAAGTACACAATTTTGATACATTCGATTTTATACCTAAGGATAATTTAGTAGTTATCAAATATTCCGAAAATTGTACTCTTGACGGATTAAAAAGCATTTCGCTTTTTTGTGATCTAATAGCAGAAATCGTTTGTGTAGTCTTTAAAGTTGCGGATCTTAAAAATACTTACCGTCGCATATTTAAAGATGGTGTAAAGGAAACATTCCACATATTACAATCAGACGAAAAAGAATATTTACTAGAAGAAGCAAAAAAATTGTTAGGAATCAGCGAAGAAGAATTGAGTTTCTGGAAAAAAGTTTTTCCAGGCAAGGTTGCTGATGGTGACAACGAATTATATTTTATAAATTCAATTACAACCAATCTTGGTGTTCCATTGCCCAACTTTTACAAAAACATTGATTTTTCTAATCTTGGAACTGAAATCGGAGTTAAATTCTTAAAATGGTTGTCTATTAATGTGACTCTAAAATTAGAGGATGTAATCAAATTAAAAACGCTAGAAAATTGGCATAAACAACAATTTAATAATTACATCAAAGATTATTCAAACCATTTTGAACAGCTGCTATGGATAAAGTGTGCCGCATCCACAGATAGAAATGAAAAAGAACTTTTCTTTACTAATTTAATTCATTTTGATAATGAATCCAATAGTATATATGCTCATTTTGCAAATCAAAATACTGTAATTTTAGAACCAAAATATAATGATTTAGTCATAAAGTGGACTGAGGATAAATTTCAAATTAATTTACAATTTGTTATAGAAAAGGAAGTTGATGTGAGTATCAAATACAAAACCACATTGAAAGCGTATTCCTATGGTGAAAGTATCGAGGATATGGAAAAAATCATCAAACACGATAATCCTAAACTCTACGGTTTAATGTACTTTGAAGGGTTTGAAAATGAGGTAAAATTAGAATGCGATAAACAAACAAGGGCTAAAACTGCAGAATATGGAGATCCTGATGAAAATAATGATCATGAAGATACTGCACTAATTATTGTTGAAAGCGCTTTATCAAATGGCACCTTTCCTTCTTCCAATGGTTTAAGATCCGGTTATAAAGGAGGTTCATATAACTCCAAAGGAGTCAGAAACAAAGCAGCTTCAGGAAAAAAGCAAGAAGACAAAGTGAAAAATTCTTTATTAAAGCAAGGGTTCTTAGTAAATCATGTTTCTAATAAAACAGATGCTAGACATTACGATCTAGAGTATAAAAAAGAAGGCGATACAGAATGGCGCTTTTTAGAAGTTAAAAAAGATTCTGGCGGGTATTTTTTTCTGAGTAAAGCTGAAAAAGAAACAGCCATTAGTAAAATGAATGTTGAAAAATACGATCTTGCCATAGTAGGTGATAATACGATACATATTATAAAAAGTCCCTTTAATTTTAATGACGAATCTTTTGAAAATAATTCAAATTTTCACGCAGAACCTACAGAGTATAAAATAAATTTTAAAATTGAAGATCATAAAAATTAACCATTTATGCTAAGCTTACAACAGGCCATTGAAATAAAAGAATCGATAAAATCATACTTGCAGGCCACTTTTACTTTTCGCAAAAAAGAAGTAGCTGAAGGCTTTGAAAATTTTATTGATCATCCCACACAAGGTATGTTTAAGGGACCCTACGTATCTCTTAAACTTCGTTTTGTAAAAGCAGAACAGTCCGAAGTGGATGCGATTCCGCTAACCATAAAACCATCATGGCCGCCTTATGATCATCAAGTAAAGTCGTGGACAAAATTGGCTACTCTAAACAAATCACCTGAGCCAACCATTGTTACTACAGGAACAGGATCTGGTAAAACAGAATCCTTTTTGTACCCAATGTTAGATTATTGTTTTCAACAACAGCATCGTCCTGGTATCAAGGTCATCATTCTATATCCTATGAATGCCTTGGCTACAGATCAGGCAAAGCGTTTGGCAGAAATGATTTTTGAAGATGATAGACTAAAAGGTAAAATATCGGCAGGTTTATTCATTGGAGAAGGTAATGGACCAAAAGGTCAATTTCCGAAAGTTATGGGTGAGGAGAATATCATAGAACATCGAGACAGTATTTTAGATTCTCCGCCAGATATTCTGCTAACTAACTTTAAGATGTTAGATTATGCTTTGATGAAGCATAACTTTCATAAATTATGGACGCACAACCTTAATGATTCTAGCCTTCTACAATTTTTGGTATTGGATGAATTACATACCTACGATGGGGCTCAAGGTACCGATGTTGCCAACCTAATTAGACGACTAAAATTAAAACTGAACATGGCTGCAGGACAATTGTGTCCAGTCGGCACATCGGCTACTATTGGTTCGGGACCAGAAGCCCCTGCATTGTTGGCCGAATATGCTACCAAAGTTTTTGGTGAAAAAATTACCACCGAGGCAATAATTACAGAAAATAGAATAAGCCCCAATTTGTTCTTTGCTGAAGAGGAAGTGCTTAATGACTTTATCCCACTACCCAATACATTAAAAAAATTAATTTACCATGAGTATGCGGAATATGATACTTTTATACAGAAGCACATTGACGTATGGCAACAAAATAAAAATGAGTTAGCGACTGGCTTAATTCAATTAAAGATTGTGAGAGACTTAGTCGTAGTGATTAATAAAAATTCAGGAATTAAAACTCTTGAAGATATTATCCGTGACTTATCAATGGTGAATGACTCCTATCGAAAATTACCCCAATGGGATGAGCAACATGCTTATAACCCTAAAGAAAGAGTACTAGAATCCCTACTTTCTTTAATTTCTGAGGCTAAAGATCCCGACAATCCAAAATCACCTTTCATGTATTTACAAATCCAACTTTGGATACGTGAACTTAGTGGTGTACAATATACTTTACAACAACCTGCTTCTTTCTCCTTTAGAGATCAGGTAGATGCTCAACAAGAAATAGGTGCTTTGCCGCCATGGTATTGCCGTGAGTGTAACAGTTCAGGATGGCTAGGAGTAAAATTAGAAGACAGCGATACTTTTATCAAAGATACTAACGAGATCTATAAAAAATATTTTGAAAGGAATAAAAATGTCTATTACATACTCCCAAAAGGCGAACTATCTCTCGAAGATTTTCAAGCAACTGGATATCAGCCTGATGATTTTTTGCAACTAAAAATCAATCCAAAATCACTTAAAGTAGTAGATCAAGATAATGAGGGCTTTAATATTCAAGCAGTCAGAAAACTAAAGGACAATAAAAAAGAAGAGGTATGCCCTTGTTGCAATTCAAACGGGACTATAGCAATTATTGGTACCAAAATTCCGACTCTTAGTTCTATTGCTGTGAGCCAAACGCTAGCGACAGATTTAGATCCTGCTGATGATAAAGGACGTAAAATTCTAGCTTTTACCAATTCTGTACAAGATGCTGCACATCAAGCAGGTTTTATTGAAAGTCGAAATTACCGTTTTGCATTAAGAGCTGCAGTTCAAAAAGTAATTAACGAGCTAAACCGACCAATTCAACTTTCGGAATTGGCTGACGAGTTTATAAATTATTGGAAAGTTCTAGCAGACGAGTCTGGTAGAGATTCACTTAACAGTTATTTATATCGCTTTTTTCCAAAAGATTATGTTGGTAAATCATCTCCAAAAGATTTTCTAGTGGGTGATAAGTATGCGCCTCATTTTTTGAAAGAATTTGACGAGCGACTTCGCTGGGAAATTTATTCTGAGTTTGGTTTTAACTCAAAAATTGGACGTACGCTAGAAAAAACTGGAGCATCTTCAACCACATTTGATAAAGTGCTATTGGAGCAAACATGGGACCACATTAAGGATTGGATCTCTGAGAATGATGTTAGCGCAACTTTAGAGAAAGCATCTTATATTCGTTTTACAAACCTCATCTTGCACCGTGCTAGAAATAGAGGTGCAATAAATCATGAGTATTTATCTAAATACCGAAAAGAAAAATTAAGTGTTTGGGATTTGAATTGGCAAAAGGACAGTCGTCACTTTCTTAATCCTAAATTTCATCTAAGCGCACGTTTTCCTAAATTGATAACCAATCAACAGTCAAGAGATAACTTACTAGATACAACCAGAGCAAAGACAACTAATTGGTTCCATTCTTACTTTTATAAATCATTCAATCTAGCAGCGGTTACAACTGATTTTGTTAATGAATTTTATGAAAAATGGACAGCTGCATTAGTTCAAGTAGGAATACTAAATAAAGAAACGGCTGGAGAACATGAAAACTATTGTTTGGTCCCAAAAGCAATTTGGATTCATAAAAACATCAAAACATTTGTTTGTAGTACTTGCGAGGACAAGCAATACACCTATGACGATATTGAATTCCTTGAAAATGGTAGTTGTTTAAGTTATAGATGCGCAGGTCACTACCATCTAATTCAGCCTAAAGCAAGTAACTACTATAAGGAAGTATATAATAGAAATCGTTCGCCTCGTGTTTTTGCAAAAGAGCATACAGGCTTACTCGAACGAAAAGTGAGAGAACAGCTTGAAATTGATTTTAAAAAAAGGGAGAAATTTAATTCCGTAAATACTCTAATAGCTACCAGCACGCTAGAAATGGGTATCGATATTGGTAGCCTAAATACAGCTTATAACAACAGTATTCCTCCCCTACCTTCCAATTTTTTACAACGTATTGGTCGTGCAGGCCGTAGTTCTGGTTCAGCGGTGATTGTAAATTTTGCAAAGAACCAAAATCATGATTTGTATTATTTTACAGATCCTATGGAAATGATGAATGGTGCAGTAAATACACCCGGATGCTACCTTGAAGCTAAAGATATTCTCCGACGGCATTTTACGGCATTTTGTTTTGATAGTTGGACATCTAATAATCCGAATGAAAATAGCATTCCAACTTTTGTTAGAGACTTAAAATTGTACAATCGTGATTTAACAAGTCCAGATTTTTTTATAAATAGAGTAAATCGATTTATTGATGCAAATGAATTATTTCTTACTACATCATTTTTGAAACAATATGATGATTCAATTAAGTTAAATGTTTTTGGGGAAATCCAAGAGGCACTTTTATCAGGCACTTTTTATAGTAATTTATTAGAGGTCTTTATTAAAATTAGAGCAGAACTTCTTACTATTGAAAATCGTAAAAAAGAGATGGATAGTGAAGTTAAAATATTAAATCTAGCCAAAGGAGATCCGCTGTATGACGAGTATGTTAGAGAAAAAAGAAATCTGAACGGAATCAAAAAAAATATCGCTGCTCGAAACATTTTAGAACATCTCACAAACGTAGGAATCCTTCCAAATTATGCATTCCCGGAGACTGGAGTTACATTGAATGCACATGTATTGAGTGCAACCGTTGAAGGAAGCACCTCAAGGAGTTTAGATAAAGATTTCGAAATAGTTCGTTCCGCTGTACAAGCAATTAAAGAATTAGCTCCTGAAAACTTTTTTTATACCCAAGGTTATAGATTTGAAATATCTGGTATCAATACCTTTGATTGGAATGATCATAAAATAAAGCATAAAAAACGTTTTTGTTCAAAATGCGACCATTTACAGGTGGATTCTTTATCTAAACCAGGAAATTGTCCTAAATGTGGTGATCCATCTTGGTCTTCATCTTCAAATGTGCATACTTTTGTTAAAATGACCTCTATGAAATCATTTAATAATGCGGCTAAGGCAACATTGAGTGATAGTAATGATGAGAGAGACAAACAACAGTACCACGTGATCAACCATATATTATTGGATCAAAATACATCTGCTGGTGCATGGGTCTTAAAAGATATTCCATTTGGTATTGAGTATGTTAGTAGTGCAACGATAACTTCCGTCAACTTTGGTCGAAACGACTCTAACGACGCTCGTAAGTTAAAAATAAATGAAGAAGAAGTCCTCACTAAAGGGTTTGTTACCTGTAAGAATTGCGGTAAATCGATATCAGCTACGCATTTAGTAACTGAAGCTAGAGATTTTCATTATGGATACTGTAAGCATAGAGATGTTCGATATGAACCAGGAAAAACAGAAGTCTTCGAAGAAATTTATTTCTTTAGAGAAATGCAAACCGAAATTTTGAAAATAGTCCTTCCTATTCAAGAATTTAATAGTGAAACCGATATACGAATGTTTCAAGCTGGTTTGGAGCTAGGTTTGAAAAAATACTTCAAGGGAAACCCCGGACACATTAAGATTCAATCTTATAAAGAATTCAATCAGATTACAGATAAATTTGATAGATTTTTATTATTGTATGATACAATTCCTGGCGGTACAGGATATCTAGAACAAATTTTTGACGACAAAGAATTTTCTCTTTTATTACGATTGAGTTATGAAGCCATTAGAGATTGTTCTTGCCAATTAACGGATCATGACGGCTGTTATAAATGTATTTATAGTTATGGAAATCAATACAATAGATCTGATTTAAGTCGTGCGAGAGCCGAAAAATGGTTTGGTAAAATTTATAGCCAAACAGAAGAATGGATAAAAACCAATAATGGTTTAACGTCATTAACCAATTCAGGGAAAATTGAAGAATCGGAATTAGAAGAACGTTTTGTGAAGCTTCTTTCTATTTATGCTGAGCAGCAAGAAGGTTGGAGCTTTTCTGAGAAAAAAAATAACGGAACGGTTTATTACGAGTTAAGTACTGAAAAAGCAGATATTAAAGCTCTTTATTGGCTTAGACCTCAAATAGTTCTAGGCCCGAAAGATGGAATTGCTTTTAATACGCGAACTGACTTTTTGATGGTTTGCGGTAGCTATTTATTTAAAGAAAAGGAATGGCGAGACCAGATTCCAAAGACAGCTATTTATCTAGATGGGTATCAGTTTCATGCTTCTGCAGAAAACAACGTTTTTGAAAACGATATTCGCATTCGTAAAGCAATTATTGCACAGCCCGAATTCAAAACTTGGTCTCTCACCTGGACTGATCTCGATTACTTTCAAAAACAATTAGAAGGTGATAAGGTAAATTATGATGATGTTGCAACGCTATTCAAAAATAATTTTAGTTATAATTACACTAAACTTCTTCACACTATTCAAAAAGGTGAGAAAGTAAATTACTCATTAAGTATAAATAGTGTCGAAAGATTACTAACACAAATGCTTTACCCTCCTGTCGAAGATAATAAACAGGCTTGGTATTCCTTTTTAGGTTCGTGGACAAAAAAACTGTTAGATCCATCTTTTAATCCTTCTCAATTATCAAAATTAGTATCAAAAGAATTATTATATGACAGCTATATTATTTCAAATAAAATCAAAGATTTTAATGCTTTGCTTCCTGTAGAAAATGATTTTACGCCTTCATTTTTAGAATGGAATACTTGGGTGAATATTGGGGAAAATGATGTGATTAATCAACTAAATTTAGGTGATATAAATTCAATTGAGAAGAAAGATTGGGAAACATTTTGGCGCTTATTTAATCTTTTTCAATCAGACAATCTTATCCAAGTCGATATCGAAGATACGGAGCTAACAGAAAGTGATGGTAGATGGATGGAATCGCTTTGGCATTTATACGAAGACCATTTACATCCTGTAATTCAATTAGCTTTAAATAAAGGGATTATTACTGCCTCTAATGCAGAATATTTAGACAGCTGGATTGATCCTACAACAGGTGATGTTTTGGCAGATGCTGAATTGCTATTTTCTGAACATAAAATTGCTATTAATCCAAGTTCATCCGAATCTAAAACTATTCTGTTAAAAGCTGGTTTCACAATCTATGACAATGAAAATTTAAAAAATATTAAATTATGAAATTATTTATTTACGATAAATTTTGGGATGCATTCTTGAAGATAAATAAAGGTACCCAATCAAAAGTCACCGATTTTATCAGCAAATTTAGAACCAATTCAAAAAGTGCGGCTTTGAACCTTGAATCTATAAATACATTCAAAGATCAAACCTTCCGTACAGCTAGGATTGACCAGAAATATAGAGCAATTTTAAAAGAGGTTACTCCTGGTGAATTATACCTACTAATTTGGATCGATAACCATGATGAAGCAATGGATTGGGCTAAAAACAAAGTCATTAATTGGAACGATCAAACGCAGGCTTATCAAGTCTTTAGTATCGATGAATCTATTCAAGAAAAGAATGCTTCTATTGCGATGCCTGAAGACGATTTATTTATGAATAAATACAATTCCAATGATTTGCTGGAAATTGGTGTTCCCGCTGTGTTGATTCCTTCCGTTTTAAAAATTAATGATTTTTCTGCGTTAGAAAAAATAGAAAGTTATTTACCTGTAGATGTTTTTGAAAATCTATTTTATTTACTTGATGGGGCAAATATTGATACCCTAAAAACAGACATCATTGAAGGTGCTGCAAATGCTATTCAGAGTAAAAACAATTCTCGCTCTTTTATTGAATTAACTGATGATGAAATATTAAACGATGCACTTCAAGGCTCACTTAAAAAGTGGAAATATTATTTGCATCCATCGCAATCCATATTTGTTTACGGGAAATTTAATGGATCAATAAAACTTTCTGGAGGTGCTGGTACAGGTAAAACAGTTGCCGCACTTCACCGATTAAAATATTTGGCTGAACTCAAGACTGATGAAAAGCCGATTCTTTTTACTACCTATACCAAAGAACTCAGTGAAAATTTAATAGACTTAGCCGCTGACTTAGACATACCTAAACATAGCTACCACATTACCAACATCGATAGTTTAGCTTTTGACTTGGCCCAAAAATTTGGCTTAAGAAAAACTACTGATAAAGTATTTGGTATGAATGCTGTAAAAAGTCCTGAAGAAGTCTGGGGACAAGTATTAGAAGAAAACTTATCCAACTTTGATGAAGATTTTTTAAAGGAGGAATATGAAGAGGTTATATTAGTTCAAAATATTTCTTCTCAGAAAGAATATATAAAAGCGAGTAGAATTGGTCGTGGGAAAGCGATATCTAAAAGTCAACGCTTAGACGTTTGGAATCTAATCGAATTCTTTTTAGAAAAAAAATTAGCGAGTGGTTTTTATTACAAAGAGGAAATCTATAATAAAGTTGCAAATTATCTAAAATCAGATGGTCAAACTGTTTATTCGAAAGTAATCGTAGATGAATTACAAGATTTTACAAACGTTGAATTAAACTTTATCCGTGCTCTTACCCCAATAGCCCCAGATGATTTATTTTTGGTAGGAGATCCTCTTCAGAATATCTATAATCGCAAAATCAACTTCTCAAAAGCAGCTATTAATATCCGTGGCAACAGAAGTAAAAGATTGCGCATCAACTATAGAACTACAGAGGAAATTAAGAGGTTAGCATTTTCAATCGTAGCAAATGAGCACTATGATGATTTTGACGGAGAAACGGAAGAAAAATCAGGTTATCTTTCACTATTTCATGGTGTTGTACCAATATATCAATTATTTACAACTAAGCAGTCTGAACTTGATAACGTCCTACAAGAAATAAATAAATTATTTGATGAAGGCATTAACTATAATGAAATCGTAATTGCAGCTAGAACTAAAGATAGCGTGAATGATTTCAGAAACTTACTACATAAAAATAATATACCTTATGTAGATAAAGGACTATTGAACAGTAAAAAAGAAGGTATTCGCTTATCAACATTTCACGGTTTAAAAGGCTTAGAGTTTAAGCATGTTTTTTTAGTTGATGTTAATGACCGTACCTTTCCAAAATTACCATACGATGCAAATGAACTTGATAAAAACAAGTTAGAAAATATAGTAAAGGCTGAAAAATCTCTTTTTTATGTTGCTTCTAGTCGAGCTATACAACGTTTATTGATCAGTGGTGTTGGTACGGGTTCAGATTTGATAAAATTATAATGGTTTTCAGTTAAAGGTCACTTGCAAATGTCATTTTCTTTAAATAAGATCAACACCGAAGTTCTTTTTATATTCCACTATAAGATAGAAAATAAAAGATTCTTCCTTATTATTGATAGTATTACCCAATTAGGTACTCGTCGTTGCCGAGTACCTAATTCAAATTTCACAGCTTATAAAACGCTTATACTCTTTAACCTCTGGTAAAAGATTAATAAACAAAATACCGAAAACGATAGGGATAATTGATAATTTACTAAATAACTTGATCTTGTTTAGTCTTAGGATGAAATAAAAATTTGTTAAAAATCAACATTAAATACAAAAAAACTTTAGGTTATTTTTTTATATACACCGTATTCCGGCTGTGTTAAGTGCATTCCCAAACAGGCTTTTAATAAATTATCTACTGTTCTTTCTGACAATCTATAGGTATTACCAATTTCAACAGCTTCCTTCCTCTGGAATTCAAATGGTAAGGCATCAAAATACTGCTTTTTCTTTTCGCCTGATTTGAAAGCTCCTTGCTCTCCTTGCTTTGGCAAGTTCTCAAACATAATTATACTATGCTGTAAATAGACTCGTATCAGTGTTAAAGCAGTTTCGAAATCTAAATCAGAACAAAAGACTTCTTTATGATAATCGTTTGATTTAAATTTTCTGATGGCTGTAAAAAGCATACAAAAACGGTATAATATCAATCCTAAACGTTTTACAATACTTGAAGCGTCTTCACTAACAAAAGTGTTTATTTGTTGTAAATAAGAGCTAAAAGCAGGGTTAAATTTGCCCCATTGTTCGTCTGTTAGTTGAAAAATTATTTCGTCTCTTTCATAATATTCAACCATTTTAAAAACTTCATTGGATTGTGTTTTAAAATAGTCAGTTAAATTAATTGGATTTCCTTTTGGTGATGGGTCTAACCAAACTGCATCTGTTTTGAAAACATAGAAAATAAAACGACTAAATAAACCATCCTCTGCCGAAGCAATGATATTAAAGACTTGTTTTGGAGTTCCAGATAACGCCACAGAAAGTTGGGGTTCATTAACTTCTATATATTCAGAATTCGTTTTCCTGCTCACTGATATTTTTTCATGATGAAATGATTTACGAAGCATGTCCGAATAAGAACCCCACTCATTTTTCATTGCTGTACCTACAGTATCTGCTTCAGTTTCACAAATAATACCATTACCCTCATTCCAATCCAAATGCTGTATCACTCTTGCATTACTAACATTACCAGGTATAAAAACTACTTTAAATTTCGGCTCTATTGGTATTTCTTGGTTTTTCTCAATTTTGCCTTTAGCTTTTAACATTTTATATGCTGCTATTTTTTCCTCGTAAACTTTTTTATCCTCATTCGATTGCTTTAAAAGTGTTTTATGGTACTCGTCGGCTAATGCTTTGGCAAACTTTAAAGCTCCCTTCCCTGATGCTGCCGGTGCTAATACGAACGAAAACAAACTTGGATATACAATGCTACCGCCATAAACTCCCGAAACATTGGGTAAACATCCTGAAAGAATAGCTAATGCTCCTGTTAAAAATGTGTCTCTTTCTCTTGGTTCTTTAAACACCTTACAACTTTCAAATAATATTGGCGGCAAATAATCATAAACTGATTGAGGAATTACTGGACTTTTTTTTAAGTAATCTTCGTCCTCAATACTTACATTATTATTGCTATTTTCATTTTTATAAAATTCTTGGCTTTGCATGTTTGCAAACTTTGCAAAGTCTGCAATTTGGTTTTTGTACGCACTTTTGATTGCCTTTTTTATTTCTTTTTCGTCTAAATCAAAAGTAGTAGTACAAAAATCCAATGAATCTGCTTCACAAACACCAAACCGATTGGAATTACTAGCAAAATAGTGAATAAAATTATTACGATTACCGCTATGATATTGTTCTTTTTTTTCTGTGAGTTTTAAACATTTATCAAGTAGTTCATCTGTTGAAGGACTATTAGTCGTATGCTTTTCAACTTTAGCGTTTAATTCTTTTACTGTTTCTAATGTTTCTACTTCGAAAACAGCTGCATCATCGTTTATAAATGTATTTGGATCATGAGAAACAAAGCACAAGCGTGTAATGTCCTTGCATTTTGGGTCAAAACCTAAACCTGTAAGAGCTTTGTAAAAATTAGCCACTTTATTATATGCAATTAGATGTTTTTCTTCATTAGAATTGATTTTAACGAATACTTTAATCCCTTCACCTCTTGGGCTAATAAACGACCCAAGTGTGAACTTGCAATCGTTTATTTGAATTACAAGACGATCCAATTCATCAATTGGTAAATGATCGAAATCAAGGTTTATTATTTGTGAATAGGTTTTTAAAAATTCTCTTTTTCTTTGTTTGCCAAATGTTCCAGACGTTGTAAAAGCTAATAAATTACTTTTTAATTCATCAGCTAGTTTTTCCTTGCCCGATTCTAGAGCATAACGAATAGAATTGATTTCACTTTCAAATTTACCTGATTTTACATCTTTTAAAATATTAATGATGTCTTCATCATTTAATTTGTTTCCGAAATTTTTATAAAGTGAGACCATTAGACTAATGAAGTTAAGGAATAAATAATGTTTTGTGTTTTCAAATCATAAAAGGGTTTTGCTCCATCATATCTAAATGGCATATTTAAAATAGGTTGATATCTAACTTTTAGTGAATTTTTTAAATCTTCTAAATCTTTCTTTGTAGCTGGTTTGTTTTCATTCTTAGTTAATAAACTAGAAACCATATTTACAGCTAATGCACCAGCTGCAGCATTTCCAACTCCGGACCAACTCATTGCATCAATCTTGATTGGTTTTTTAATCTCTGTTTCAGTATCTTTTTTTACGATTAGATTTTTTTTGATATTTCTGTTAAAAGAATTTACTCGACAACTATTGCTACAAAACCGTTGCTTGTGTCGACGATTAGGTTTGTATTCTTTTGCGCAATAATGGCAGGTGTATAAATATTTATCCATTGTGAGTTAGTGTAACGTTAGATTTACAGTTAATTTTAATTTATGAGCAGACTGAACATGCTGATTTGCCTTTAGTATAAATCAACCCATGTTTTTAAAAAGCTTGAGCTATTAAACTTTTTTAGCATTAATACATATTAATGCTTGTTCGATCTCGGAGCGCTTGTATCTAATTAAATTACCCAATCTATATGGATTAAGTATTTTCTTTTTGTTCCAATCGGAAAGTGTTACCAGCGATACTTTAAGTATCTCAGCTACTTCTTGGCGAGTAAGATACTCGGCCGGAATGATTGGTTGGAAGTTTAGAGCAAACTCTTTAAATTCTGCCCTTACAATATATTTGAAATCTTGTTTTAATTCTTCGGAGCTAACCCCGTGTACTTGTGTAATTTTGCTTTGTTCCATCTTGATATTTATTTTATCGTTATAGTTGGGAACAAAATTATAGAGAGGTATGTCAAATTTTATTATTGGAGTAGCTCCAAAAGATACTCCAATAGTTACTCCAAGTTATCTAAAAGACGTTGAATTTTATCTAAATCTCTTTGGTAGCCTACTGTTATTTCTTTTGCTTTTAATTCAAGTTTTTGGATTGCCACAGTAATATTTTTCTCGTTCTTACCTATTATTTGACTGATAAGTTTAGCCTTTTTAGTGTTAGGCATACTTTCTAAAATATTATTTGAAAATATTCCTAACTTATCCAACAATATTAATGCCTGATTAACTGTTAGTTGCTTTGAATTTTCATAATTATCTGTTGCATCAATCTTGTTTATAAATTCAATAGAATTATTTTCTTGCATAATTTTTACAGGTTTGTTGTTGACAATATTCTCCTTTTGATAAATGAAACTATTTGTTTTTTGATTATTTGCTTCAGTAATATTCAAGTATTTATTTTTCAACTCGCTTGCGTAAGTAATTGTTTTTTTACTTTCTAAAAACTCAATTAAATCATTTACAAAGTATTTACAGAAAAAAAGATAAAAATCATTTTGAAGTGAATGTGCAATATCTCTTTCAGGAGAAGAAGTAGGGAATTCTTGATAATTTGTATTAATAAGATCTCTAAAAGCAATATTCCACAATTTATTACCAAGAATCTCGTCAATATCAACATGATATTCAGTTAACCATCTTTTTACAGATAAAATATCTACACTTTTTACGTAATTTGAAGGGCCAATCTTAGAAACAATATAATCTAGAAAATCATGATCGTTACCCATTAAAGGTATCAGCTCTTTAAGAACTTCATGCTTGATATTATAAACGTATCCTTTTAATATCATCAATTCATAACCCAGCGTAGAGTTAATTAAGAAATCTGTATTTTGTAACCTTTCACAAAACCCCTCCAAATTTGTAAAATCCATATAAATAAAATAAACTTTAAATATAACAAACTTTATTCTACTTAACTACTGTCATTATATTTTCCTGAATTTTTTGTTCTTCATTTTGTTTATTCCAATACTCTTTAAGTTTATCGGCTTTCTCAGTATTTGTTATTTTAACGTATTTTAAAAATTGGGTTTCTGTTTGATGACCAGTGATAGCCATAATGGTTAAATTGTCCAACTTGCCGTATAAATTAGTAGCAAAAGAACGTCTGCAAATATGTGAGGTAACCAATTCCCATTTATGATACATTCCGTCTTCTTTTCTTCTGGTTTTCTTGTTGATTTTAGAACCTTGAACTTTTTCTTTAAATCCAGCAACTTGGCATAAATCTTTTACGTGCTCATTAAACTTTTGATCTGAAATGGCTCTTGGAAATCCATTTCTTTTTTCCAAAATAGCTTTTACTTGAGTATGTAGCGGAATCGTAACCGTTTGTCCTGTTTTTTGAGTTTCAATTTCGATGTAACCATTTTTAATATTAGTATCCTTCAACCTTAAAAAATCTGAAATTCTTAACCCAGTTCTCAATCCAATGATAAATAAATCCCTCGTGTTTTCTAGTCGCTCTACTCCTTCGAAATCATGATTAAATATTGAATTGATTTCAGCATCATTCAAATAGATACTATCAGCCGTAACTTTAGGTACAAAAAAATTGGGGTGCTCAATATGAGAATGAACCGGTAACCCTTTCAATTTAGCATCCCTTGCAATTGTCTTTAATGTCCCAATATAATTACCTATGGTTCCTAAATTTATGTTTTGTTCTTGCGATAAAAAATTTACAAACCGGTCATAGAATGTCAAATCTAAATCTATAAATTTCAGCTTTGTTTTAAATCGTTCCTCATACTCTTCTAACTTATGTTGTGTTGTTGTATATTTTGTAATAGTTCCTTTGGCAATGACCTTGTTTTTACCCCTAATTATCCTTGTTGGAGCATTTTTAATAAAAGTTTCTATAAATGGAATAAAAAATACTTGATCAACAGCCATTTCGTCTACTGGTCGATTAAAAAAATTTGCAATTTTTTTTCGTAGCCAATATTTATCTATAAATTCTCCCTTACTATTGTCGGAATTGAACTCATCAAAAATATATTTCTCAAGCTCAGTCAGATATTTATTTACTTCATCCTTTTTAGGATCATCGGCCGTAAGTTTGACCTTCTGTTTTGTTATGCTCCACTTTTTAGGCTCTACCTTTAAATCTGTAGTTGCTGTTAAGTCGAATTTTCTACCATTTTTGAAACGCAGAAGTATATTGGTTACATTTTTTTCTCCTTTAATTAAATAGTTGACTGTTGCCATTGATACAGAAGTATTAGTTTTTTCGATGTGATAAAGATATATAAAATATCCCCACATAATCCCCACAATGGCTATATATATTTATAATTGACTTATTTTTTTCGTACACAACATTATACAAAAGTCCTTATTCTACAGTATCTAAGAGATGTTTTAAGAAGGTTAGTTATGATATGAAAAAGTTTATTCTAGTTCCTCTTTCTCCGCCACATGAAGTTTCAAAAGAAACTTTAAAAGTCAAAAGCCTTTAGATACTAGTATTTAAAGGCTTTTTTGTTTTTTGTCAAGACTCAAAACACACATATACTATCAAAGGCTAGTGTCCCTATTAGTGACCCTCTTATTTTTCATTAAAAATAGGGACACTAAAATTCAAGTATTCCCTGGGAATTCCCCGTGAATGCTAGATACTTTCAAAGTTTTTAAATCAATTTGATTATTAATTTAAAAACCTAAATTATGTTAAAAGTAATTTTTTTCCTCAAGCCCGGAAAAGCAAATACAAAAGGAGAATCTCCTGTCTTTGCGCGAATCTCGCACAATCAGCAATCTATTGATATGACCACCAGTAAACGGATCTCAAAAGAGAGATGGCAGTTTACTAACAACCTTAGAAATGTACTTAAACTTGAAAAAGAAAAAGTTCTCAAACATGCCTTGGACATACTTGTGGAAAAACCGGTCAAATTGACCACCCTATTCCAGTGTAAATTGACCATCAGTTTCGGAGCAAACTGACCACCCCATTCCAGTTCAAATTGACCACCTAATTTTGGGATACAATTGACCATTAAAAACTACTAACTTTTTCATGTTGTTAGCACCATACATTCGTTAAAAAATATACGAATTATGGCAAACAAAATAACAGACATGAGTAAAATTAGAAAAGCAATTAAATTCTACTGTAACGGAAAAAGTAAGCTATTCATAAGTAAGTACTTATCCCTTTCTAGAAATACAGTAAAGAAGTATATTTCTTTATTTGAAGTGCTAGGATTAAGTTTTGAATTAATTAATGAGAAAACAGATGCTGAACTAGAGCTTTTGTTCTCACACACTACCGTGGAATCAATCAGTCCCAAATTGCAGATTCTTTACGATTTTTTTCCTAAAATGGAACGTGAACTCAAAAAAGTTGGTGTTACGGTAAACCATATGTGGGAGCAGTATATTGTTCTAAATCCTGATGGCTACAGGAGTTCACAATTTGGACATCATTACAAAGCATGGAGCAAAAAAGTCAATCCAGTAATGCATATGAATCACAAAGCGGGTGACAAAATGTATGTAGACTATGCTGGAAAAACACTCTCTATTATTGATAAAGACACTGGAGAAATTAAAGAAGTACAGTTTTTTGTAGCCATATTGGGAGCCAGTCAATACACCTATGCAGAAGCTTCTATGAGTCAACAAAAAGAAGATTTTGTAACTTCTGTAGAAAATGCCATGCGTTTTTTTGAAGGCACTCCTGCTGCAATTGTTCCAGATAATTTAAAATCGGCAGTGATAAAAAGTAGCCGTTTTGAACCCACAATTAATGAAACTTTAGCTGATTTAGCCGAACATTATCAAACTACAATTTTGCCTGCCAGAGCTTATAAACCCCGTGATAAATCATTGGTTGAAGGAGCTGTCAAAATATTGTACCGAAGGATTTATGTAAACCTAAAAGAAACTAAATTCTTTTCCTTGGAAGAATTAAATCAGCAGATATGGGATTTACTAGATGCTCATAATAGCAGAAAACTCACAGGACGTCCTTATTCTCGTATAGAATTGTTTTTAGAAGATGAACAACAAAAACTGCAACTACTACCACAAGAACGTTTTGAAATCAAATACCAATCCTTTGCAACAGTGATGCAAAACGGACATGTTCAATTAAGTCAGGACAAAAATTACTATAGCGTTCCCTATCAATATGTGAAGAAAAAAAGCAAAACTATTGTACACCAAATCAACGGTAGAGATCTATTATAAATACAATCGGATAGCCATTCATCCAAGGAATTACAAACCTTATGTTTATACCACAATCTCGGAACATTTAGCCAATACCCATCAATTTGTAGCCCAGTGGAGCGCTGCTCGCTTCATTGATTGGGCTATTAGTATTGATGAGGCAGTAGCTGAATATATTATGCAGATAATCGAAAGTAGAAACCATCCTGAACAGGCTTATAAAAGTTGTTTAGGAATACTAAACTTCGAGAAAAAGGTAGGGAAACAACGATTAATAAATGCCTGCAGGCGGGCACTTGATTTTAAAATTTACAATTTTAAGACCATACAAAACATACTAGAAAACAACTTGGATCACATTGATTTTGAACAAGAATCTGAGCAAGAACTCCCTATCCACGGTAACATAAGAGGAAAACAATATTATAATTAATTTAAAACCAAGTAATCATGAATGAATCCACAGTAACAAAAATGAAACAAATGAAGCTTTATGGCATGCATAATGCTTTTAAAACGGCTATTGAAAGCGGAAAAACAGACCATTACACACTCGATCAATTTGTATCGATGCTTACTGATGCCGAATGGGATGAAAGGCACAATCGTCGTATTGCACGCAGCATCACCAATGCTCGATTCCATTACAAATCAAATATTGAAAGTATCAATTTTGACCAAACCCGTAATCTGGATAGAAACACCGTACTACGCCTGGCAGAATGTGAATTTGTAGAAAAAAACGAAAACATTTTAATCACAGGAAGCACCGGTGTAGGCAAAAGTTATTTAGGCACAGCATTAGGTTATCAAGCCTGTATCCAAGGTTTTAAAGTAAGTTATTTTAATACTTCGAAGCTGTTTGCTAAATTAAAAATGGCAAAAGCAGATGGTTCTTACCTGCGAGAACTAGCCAAAATTGAAAGACAAGACGTTATTATACTGGACGATTTTGGACTCCAAGCACTAGATAGCCACAATCGAATTACCCTTTTAGAAATCATTGAAGACCGGCATAACAATGGTTCTATCATTGTTACATCACAAATCCCAGTCCAAGGGTGGTACGATATAATTGGAGAAAAAACCATAGCTGATGCTATTTTGGATCGGCTGATACATCAATCTCACAGAATCGAACTGCACGGAGAATCTATGAGAAAGAAAAAAGGGATAAACAAAGGCTAATATTTAAGTATATTTGAATACTAATGTGAATCAAGAGTTGAGAAAATGACAAAAAAAGAAAGAAATAACTTTCAAATAATTAGTTTAATAGTCTGAAAATCAGTATATTTAAAGTGTATCCTACGCACATATAAACA